>CAZIYV010000088.1:0-13697 GCA_964543575.1 uncultured Pelotomaculum sp. | reverse complement strand
GGGCTTCCTTGCTGAGATAGAGAACTTGATCGATTGATAAATTTTCCGGATCCATACCGGGATTGGTAAACACAATCTGATCCATATCGATTTTAACCGCTCTGGCGATGTTCCACAGGTTATCTCCGTCTTTGACCTTATATTCCAGGATTTTATTGGTTCCCAGTAAAACCTGCTTTTGAGCTGTGGCAAGGTCAAGCGTGTTTTCCAGGTCCACAGGGGTCTCCACAACTCCTACTTCTTCCTTAAATCCCAACTGGTCGCCGGGCTCAACCGGGTATACCGCTTTAAGCCAGGCAAGCAGAGTCTCAGCATCCTGAACATCTTTCAATAAAACTTTTTGTTCCCCGTTTACCAGGATAACAGCGCCCTTTGTCTTAAAAGTAAGCGCATTGTCCAGCTCTTCTTGCAGTGCCTCCTGGTCCAGCACATCTTCCTTGTTAATTCTAATACCCTTGTACTTAATCTTTTCTAAAACGTCTACCGACCGGCCAGTCTGACTGGATTTAAATTTCACCAGGTCGCCCACTGCTTTTCTGGCACTGTTTTCATCTGCCGCAATAGCGATCAGTCTGCCGTTGGCAACCACTCCGCAGGCGTTGCTGTGAAAGGCGGCATACAAAGGAATGGTTATAATCAGGTAAATCCCAACGACGAAGCCGATCCGGCGTAAAATAGACTGTTTAAGGAACCATTGCTGGAAAATCAGGCAATATGCAAAAAAAACCGCTTTAATCTCCAGCCTAAGGCGCCGCTGTCCTCCTGGGCTTGGCGGCAAATCAGATCAACCCCTTTCAAAATAAATATTTTTGTCAAAACATTTTCTCATTTTATGGTTGAGTTAGTGTTACGTGGAAAAGGCTGTTCCATTATATCACAGTAAAGATAAACCAGTAAAACTGCTGCTGCTATAGAAAACGGCCCAAAACTGGCCGTATTTTTGCATGAGTGTAAATATCCGGTCTATTTGGCTGGTGAGTTGCGTTAAAACGGTCTATATCTGTCCTGCCTGTGTTTTTGCCTTAAAATAGATAGCGCACTCCAGCCTTTTTTGGGTTATCGCGCAGCCAAGCTGGTATGGCTCGAAGATAGACCCGTTAAACAGGTCGGCATTGGCGTGACAGCCCCCGCTGCAGTAAAATTTAGCCCAGCAGCCGGCACATTTTTCCTTGTTGTAAACATGGGCCCGCCGGAAAGTGTCTGCGAGTCCGGTTTTAAAATCTTCACCTGCCACATTTCCAATATAATAACGGTCCCTGCCTACAAACTGGTGACAGGGATACAAATCTCCATTCGGAGCGACAGCCATATACTCGTGCCCGGCGCCACAGCCGGAAAGGCGCTTGGGCAGGCAGGGTCCCCCGTCAAGGTCAATATTAAAGTGGAAGAAATTTACCTGTTTGCCTGTCTGTACGCGCCGGAGCAGCTCGCGTGTCAGCCGTTCATATTCAAGATAAACCAGGGGCAGATCTTCCTCACGGATAGCATAGCCTGCTTCCTCCAGGGCTACAACCGGCTCAAGCGACAGATGCTCAAACCCCAGATTGGCCAGGTGCAGCACATCAGAGCAAAAATCAAGGTTATGCCTGGTGAAAGTACCTCGAATAATATAATTCGAGCCGCCCCTGGAATTTACAAAGTCCCGGACCCTGGCCAGGACAAGGTCGTACGTGCCTGCGCCCATAGCTGTGACCCGCATGGCGTCATGCACTTCCCGTCTTCCGTCAAGGCTGAGGACTACACTGATATCCTGGTCATTGAGGTACCTGGTAACCGCTTGATCCAAAAAGAGCGCATTGGTGGTAAGGGTAAACCTGAAAGTCTTGCCCGCTCGTTCACCCTGCTTATGGCCATATTCCACCAGCTCTTTTAAAACATTAAAATTTAAAAGCGGCTCACCGCCGAAAAAATCAACCTCAAGATGCTTTCTGCCGCCGGACCGGTGGATTAAGAAGTCTATGGCCCTGCGGCCTGTCTCCAAAGGCATTAAATCCGCCGCTCCGCCAAACTGCCCCTGCCCGGCGAAACAATAACGGCAGCGCAGGTTGCAGGCATGCGCCAGGTGCAGGCAAAGTGACTTGACCTCGACTTTGGCCGGCGGGGAATAAACAGCCTGGTAGGGGTCCGGGCTGAACAGCAGGCCACTGTCTTCCAGGGTTTTAATTTCCTCAACAGCTTCCAGCACAGATGTCCGATCGTATTTCTGCCCATATTTCCAGGCCAGATCTTCATCAGTAATTTGACGGTAATCTTCCAGCAGGTCCCAGACCAGATTATCCACCAGGTGAACTGCCCCGCTGTGCACATCCAGTATGATTTTAGTCCCGTCAAACTCAAACTTGTGCAGCAAAACCTATCCCCCTCAAAAAAGCACCTCGTCCCGGTGGGACAAGGCTATTTTTTACCTGGATTTTTCTTTTGAACAGACCTGGTTTCCCACCGTACAGGATGTTTTACAGGCTGACTGGCAGGAAGACTGGCACTCGCCACAGCCGCGGTCTTTAATGGTTGACTTGAGATTGATGCCGTTTAATGTTTTGATGTGTTTACCCAACCTTTACCACCCCTCTTTCATAGTCATTATAAATGATTAG
This sequence comes from uncultured Pelotomaculum sp., assembly GCA_964543575.1. GTDB lineage: Bacteria > Bacillota > Desulfotomaculia > Desulfotomaculales > Pelotomaculaceae > Pelotomaculum_B. The sequence continues at coordinate 11,103 of CAZIYV010000088.1, read as the reverse complement.
GGAAGGTGGCGCAACCAGACTGAAACTTAAAAAAACGCGCATTTTATACAAAAACCATTGCTTTTTTCTGTCTTGTTTTCCAGGCCGATCGCATCCTCAAGCTTCAGCAGCGCAGAGATTAGCCAATACTGCCACAATAAGTTGTGCAAAAACCGATAAATTTCTACAATATATATTGTTCCGGCTCACAATCAATGTTAGAATATTACAGGGTGGTCAGATGAGCTTTTTTAAGTGGCTGGACGGTATAAGTTTCTTCTACAACTATATTGTTTCAGGGTTTTCGAACGGGGGAAGCTGGAAAATTGACAGGATTACCGAGCTCAACAGTAATGAAACCCGTAAAATCCTGATCAGGAACATGTCAACATACGAAGAGCTTTTTACCCGCCGGCAAAGAGCTTCCTAGAATATATAAACTACTAAAAAGAACTCTTAATATACAGAGTGTGGTTTTTTGCCCCTTTTTTCGCAATTAAACGTACTCTAAAAAGCATCCTGTTCTACTGGCAGGATGTTTTATTTTGCAGCAAAAAGGTTTAAACGCTCCAACAAAGCTGGACCCTGATACACATACTTAAAGACAGCTTGACAAAGTCCTTGCAAAAACTCTATCTCTTTTTCTATTCCGGTATTCTTTAAGCTTTCAAATTTTAAGGCTGTCTCATATAATTTTAAGGGGATTTCGCCCTTATTGGCGAGATCCCCTATTCTCTCACACATAGACTCTCCTACTGCCTGGCGATCAGCACAGACCAGTTCCAGAGTGCGGCGCAGGTAAACCGCGCATGTTTCCGGATCAGTATTTTTAAAACTGCGGGCGGCAAGGTAAGCATCTTTTACTTCTGCCGGCAGCACGGACTCCTCAGCGGGATACATAATCAAATAACTGTATTCCTGCGGTTCAAAATCATCATGCCATTCTATCCTGGTAAGAGTCAGCTGATCACAGGAATGGCACAGGGACAAACTATACCCCACTCCCCAGGGCCGGTCACTTTGAATCGCCAGATAGCCGCACGGGCTGGTCAATGTTTCCCTATCCCTCTGGCTGTAGTCAGAAAGAATACTGGCCAGACCTTTTCTGCCGCAGTGCCCGCAAATAAGCTGGGCGGAGTATTTCCTATCCATTCTTTTTCATGATTTTTGCCCAGGAGTCTTTTAATGACACGATCCGGTTGAATACCGGCGCGCCAGCAGTTGAATCCACCGGGTCGGCAATAAAGTAGCCGTGCCTTAAAAACTGGTACCGGCTTCCCGGCGGCGCTCCGGCCAAACCCGGCTCAACCAGGCAGGAAGTCAGTGTCTCCAGCGAATTTATATTGATGCAGGATTTGAAATCTTTCTCCTCATCCGGGTTTTCCCTGGTGAAAAGGTGATCATATAGACGCACCTCCACTGGAACGGCATGAGCTGCTGAAACCCAGTGCAGTGTTCCCTTGACTTTGCGCGTACTACCGGAACCGCTGCGGGTTTCGGGATCATAGGTGCAGTGCAGTTCTACGATTTCACCGGTTTTTTCATCTTTGACCACCCGCTCACACTTGATGATGTAAGCATGTTTCAGCCTTACCTCACCACCGGGGGTCAGGCGGAAAAATTTTTTCGGCGGGTCTTCCAGAAAGTCGTCCTGTTCAATATAAAGCTCCCGCGCAAAGGGAACTTTCCTCGTGCCCATAGCGGGGTTTTCCGGGTTTACTTCAGCGTCCAACTCCTCTGCCAGGCCTGCCGGGTAATTATCTATAACCACCTTGAGTGGGCGCAGCACCGCCATTACCCGCGGAGCCCGCGAGTTTAAGTATTCCCTGATACTGTGCTCCAGCATGGCTATGTCGACAATACTGTTGGACTTGGCTACCCCAATGTCTTCACAAAAGTCGCGGATCGCTTCCGGGGTATAGCCGCGCCTGCGCAAGCCTGATATGGTAGGCATACGCGGGTCGTCCCAACTTCCAACATATCCTTCCTCCACCAACTGCCTGAGCTTTCGCTTGCTCATAACAGTATAGGTCAGGTTCAACCGGGCAAACTCGATCTGCTGGGAATGATAGATGTTCAGCGCTTCCAGCGTCCAGTCATAAAGAGGGCGGTGATCTTCAAACTCCAGCGTGCAGATGGAATGGGTGATCCCTTCTATGGAATCGGAAATGGGGTGAGCATAATCGTACATCGGGTAGATGCACCACTTGTCACCGGTCCGGTGATGTGACGCCTTCATAATACGGTAGATAACCGGATCACGCATATTCAGGTTCGGCGAGGCCATATCGATTTTAGCCCGCAGCACCCGTGCGCCTTCGGCAAACTCACCGGCTTTCATCCGCTCGAACAAATCCAGGTTCTCTTCTACCGAACGGTTGCGGTAAGGGCTTGGCTTGCCGGGTTCGGTCAAGGTACCGCGGTAATCCCTGGTTTCCTCAGCGCTCAGGTCGCAAACGTAAGCCTGTCCTGTTTTGATCAGATGGACGGCATATTCATAAATCTGTTCAAAGTAGTCCGAGGCGTAGTACATCCGGTTGTCCCAATCAAACCCCAGCCACTTCACATCGGTCTTGATCGACTCCACGTACTCCACTTCTTCTTTGGACGGGTTGGTGTCATCAAAGCGTAAATTGCACAGTCCGCCGTTTTTGGCGGCAAGCCCGAAATTCAGGCAGATAGACTTGGCGTGTCCTATGTGCAGGTAGCCGTTCGGCTCCGGGGGGAAGCGGGTATGAACCCGGCGGCCGTACTTGTTTGTATCAAAATCTTCATTGATAATGTTCTGAATAAAGTTGGAAGAGGTGTTGGAACTGGTTAATGTCATTCCTATTGCTCCCTTTCATTGTAGTTGTTAAGGGTAATTGGGGTGAGCATCTTTGGTCACAGAATCTATATTATACCTTAACACTATTTTACCAAAAATAAACCTTCCTCTTGCCATATTTCAACATACTGTCCAATAATCCTTCCGGCTCTCTAAACACCAGGCTTTTTACCTGCGGCATATGGGAAAAACAAAGCCCGGCATGCGGCCAGGCAGTGTAGACCCTATGTCGATGTCTTTTCCTGTTCTGAACATAACCCGGCATCATTATCAGATCAACCCTGAGTTTGGGAAATTCAAGAAGTGAGTTTAGCCACTAAAACCCCGGAACCATTGCTATTACTGGAGCGGGTGACGAGGATCGAACTCGCAACCCTCAGCTTGGGAAGCTGATGCTCTACCGTTGAGCTACACCCGCCCGGCTTTAATATTATAGCTTTTTTAAATCTAAAAATCAAGTTTTGGGCCAGGTCGCTTGTGCAGTGCTATTTAAAGGAATAGACAGCCAGAGGCTGCCCAAATAACTTAAATTGGTGACCCCACCGGGATTCGAACCCGGGTTACCGCCGTGAAAGGGCGGTGTCTTAGGCCGCTTGACCATGGGGCCGCATTTCGGTCGTCAGTCGTAAGACGTCGGACGTTAGATTGCTTGGTGGAATTCGGCTGCGCCAAATTCCTTCTGTTTCAATTCGCAAGACGTCAGCAAGCCTTTTATTCCTGCTTACCGACGTCTGACGTTTGATAACTAACTGGTGAGCCATGCTGGGCTCGAACCAGCGACACCCTGATTAAAAGTCAGGTGCTCTACCAACTGAGCTAATGGCCCAAAAAGCCTTACAATTAGATATATTACTATAACCTGAATACCGAGTCAACCACTAAAAATATACGTTTATTCCCAGTTATACTGGTGTGTTTCCATTCTGGAATTATTTGTACAGATCCTCCGTGAGTATTGTCTGGGTACGCCTGCTGCCTACTCCGATAAGGGCAATAGGAGCGCCGGACACTTCGCTGATCCGCTCCAGGAAACGCCTGGCCTGCGCCGGGAGGTCCGCCAGTTTCCTGGCTCCTGTTATATTTTCGCTCCAACCTGGGAATTCCTCATAAACCGGATCGCACTCTTTTAAAAATTTAAGGCTGGCCGGAAATTCCGTTACAATTTCCCCCCTGTATTTGTAACCGGTGCAAATTTTTAATTTTTCCAGGCCGCTTAAAACATCCAGCTTGGTAATAGCCAGGTAATCCAAACCGTTGATCCTGACCGCATAGCGGGCGACAACCCCGTCAAACCAGCCGCAGCGGCGCGGACGCCCGGTAGTGGTACCAACCTCGCCACCCTGTGTCCGTATGAAAGCGCCTGTTTCATCATTCAGCTCAGTTGGGAAAGGGCCTTCTCCCACCCTGGTGGTATAGGCCTTGGCCACGCCGATGACCCGGTTAATCCTGGTCGGCCCGATGCCGGCGCCAAAACAGGCCGCTCCGGCGGTGGGATGCGATGAGGTTACAAAAGGATAGGTGCCGTGGTCGAGGTCTAAAAGCGTCCCCTGGGCGCCCTCAAACAGAACATTTTTACCCTGTTTGATCATGTCATTAACAACCACAGACGTGTCGCAAACGTATTTCCTTAGGGCTTCGCCATAACCGCTGAAAGAATCGAGCGTGCTTTCGAAATCCACCGGACTGCTGCCGTAAACTTCGGTTAAAAGATGATTTTTGGTTTCCATATTCCTTTCCAGCAGGAGAGGAAACTCTTCCTTATCCAGCAGGTCGATTACCCGTATGCCTACCCGAGCCGATTTATCAGTATAGGCGGGTCCGATCCCACGGCAGGTGGTACCTATTTTATTGCTGCCCTTGCTGTCTTCTTCCACCTGGTCGAGTTTCTGGTGGTAAGGAAATATCACATGGGCGCGCTGGCTGATCCTCAAATTGGCGGTACTGATACCCCGCTTTTCCAGTGAATCAAGTTCTATAAGCAGCGCTGACGGGTCAATTACCACCCCGCTGCCTATAATACACATTTTATCGGGATAAAGTATACCCGAGGGAATCAGGTGCAGTTTGAATTCGCGGTCACCAACAACAACAGTGTGACCGGCATTATTGCCGCCCATGTACCGAACTACCATATCAGCCTTTTCGGCCAAAAAGTCGGTAACCTTCCCTTTCCCCTCGTCTCCCCACTGAGCGCCAATTACTACTACTGTGGACATCCGGATAACCCCCTAAATCCTTTTTACAATTTCTCTGGCCGCCAGCACACCGGCTGAGGAGGCCTGGGCCAGACCCCTTGTCACGCCGGCCCCGTCCCCGGCGGCAAATAAATTTTTAATCTGAGTTTCCAGCGCTTTTGACAGCGCCAGGCGGGATGAATAAAATTTAACCTCGACGCCATAGAGCAGGGTATACCTTGAATATACCCCTGGCGCCAGATTATCAAGCGCTTTTAACATTTCCACAATTCCCTTTAAGTGCCGGTAAGGGAAAACCAGGCTTAAATCTCCCGGTGTTGCCTCACGCAGGGTTGGAACAGTCAGGCATTTGGCCAGCTTTTCCCTGGTGGAGCGGTGCCCGGAAAGCAGATCGCCCAGGCTCTGCACGATAACTCCACCGCCAAGCAGGTTGGCCAGGCTGGCGATGTACCTGCCGTAAGCGATTGGCGCCTTAAACGGCTCGGTAAAAGTTTTACTCACCAGCACGGCAAAGTTAGTGTTTTCAGTCTTGTTATAGGCGTGGCTGTGCCCGTTGACAGTGATCAGCCCGTCGGTATTTTCCAGAACCACCTCTCCATTGGGGTTCATACAGAAAGTTCGAACTTTATCGTTAAAAGTTTTAGCATAATAAATAAATTTAGCTTCATAAAAAATCCGGGTCAACGGATCCATTACTGCCGCCGGCAGTTCAACCCGCACCCCAATATCAACCGGGTTAATAGAAGTGTTTAAACCAAGCCTTTGGGCTTCCTGGGTGAGCCATTCCGAGCCCTCCCTGCCTGGAGCAAGCACTACAATTTTGGCGTTGATAACCAGCCCGTCCCTGGTGACCACGCCCCGGACTATTTTGTCTTTTACCAGTACTTCTTCCACCTGGCAGGAAGTGCGCACCTCCACACCCCTTGCAACCAGGTATTCCTGCATCCTCTGCAAGACTTCCTTGGTGCGGCCGGTACCCATATGCCTGATTTGGACAGGGATCAGCTTTAATTCCGATAGCACTGCCCGCCGCTGTATTTCCTGGATCTCCTCTTCGTGTTCCAGGCCAAAAACATGCTCCGGCGCGCCAAACTTGACGTAAGTGCGGTCAATGTACCCGATTAAGTCAGACAATCCTTTTTCCCCGGTATATTGATCCAGGCTGCCGCCTATATCGGTGGACAGGGTCAGTTTCCCGTCGCTGAAGGCCCCGGCCCCGCCCCAGCCGCAGATGGTGGAACAGGGAGAACAGTTGACGCAGGGACCGCCCTGCTCCCGGGCAACGCAGACACGCTTTTCAATGTCCCGCCCTTTTTCCAGAATAAGTATTTTCATGCCACTGCCGGCTTCAATCAGTTCCAGTGCGGTAAAAATACCGGCCGGCCCTGAGCCTACAATGATCACATCGTAATGCTTGCTCACAAAATCCCTCCTGCCGCCCCTTCAGCACAGGCCGGCAATTTTTCCGCCGGCATAAAAATAACCCAAACAACAAACCTGCATCAGCTGCACTAGTCGCCATTTGAGCATCATCAATCCGCCTTAAAGGGTACAGTTGTCGGAAATTCCATACCGGGCAGCAAAGGTATTTTAGCAAACCACGCTGTTAATGTCAAGAAAATTAACAGAAAACATCCATTTTAGAGAGCCCTTGTATGGCAAAGTTGAATATTATGTATTATCCTCCAGGTTTTTCTCGAGGTGGAAAAACTTCGTGTATTCCTTCCAAAATCCTAGCTCAACCACACCAGTCGGGCCGTTGCGGTGCTTGGACACAATTATTTCCGCGATCCCCTTTTTTTCTGAATCCTTGTTATAGTATTCATCACGGTAAATAAACATGATCAAATCTGCGTCCTGCTCCAGCGATCCCGATTCCCGCAGGTCGGACATGATTGGCCGTTTTTTATCCCTTTGTTCAACCGCGCGGCTGAGCTGGGCTAAAGCCAGCACCGGTACATTCAGCTCTTTGGCCAGCCCCTTTAAAGAACGTGAAATCTCGGATATCTCCTGCTGCCGGTTCTCAGCCCGCCTGTTCCCCTGCATAAGCTGGAGGTAATCAATCACAATCAACCCCAGTCCCCTTTCAGCCTGAAGCTGCCTGGCCTTGGCCCGCACCTGTCGTACGGTTATGCCAGGGGTATCGTCAATAAAGATCGGTATATTAGCCAGCCTGTTTTTCGTTTCGTGCAGCTTCTGCCAGTCTTCTTCCTTTAGATCACCGGTGCGGAGGCGGTGCTGGTCCACCTTGGCCTCGGCGCAAAGAATACGCTGCACCAACTGCTCCTTGGACATTTCCAGGCTGTATACAGCTACCGGAATATCGTGTTTCTGGGCGGCACTGTAACCTATGCACAGCCCCAGGGCGGTTTTGCCCATACCGGGGCGACCGGCCAGGATAATCAGGTCGCTGGGCTGCAGGCCGCTGCATAAACGGTCCAGGTCGCTGAAAGAAGTGGAAATGCCTGTGGTGTCACCCTTGTTGTTGTAAAGGAACTCCAGGTGGGCGAAGGTATCCAGCAGAATGTCCCTGATGGCGAAAAAGGCTGTGGCCGCCCTTCTGCCCCCCAATTCCGTGATCATCCGCTCCGCTTCGGCTATAAGTTTCTCCGGTTCCTCACCTTCCTCGTAGCCCATACCGGCAATACGGGTAGACAACTGGATCAGGGTGCGGAGCAAAGATTTTTCTTCAACAATACGGGAGTAATAATCAATATTAGCCGCGGTGGGGACCATTTCCGCCAGCGAGGCCAGGTAGGCCACGCCGCCGGCCTTTTCCAGCGAACCATTGTGCCTTAAATGCTCGCTTAAAGTGATCAAGTCCACCGGATTGCCGCTTTCATTGAGCTCGAGCATTGATTCATAAATCAGCCTGTGGCTTTCCCGGTAAAAATCCTCCGGGCGGAGCAATTTCATGGCCGCATAAACGGCCTCCCGGTCCAGCAGGATAGCGCCCAGCACTGATTGCTCGGCATCGATATTTTGCGGCGGTATCTTATCCAACAACTGAATCACCTTTTTTTTCATGGCTTTTTGACAGGATTTACAGGATTTTTAAAGCTTAACAGGATTGATTAAAATACGAATACAATTTCTTATAATTAATCCTGTAAATCCTGTCAATTTCTATTAACTAACCAGTTCGTCTGCCTCTACTGGTGGGAACACAAGCCTGATAATCTCCTCCACGGAATTGACCGGCACCACCTTAATGCCTTTGATGTCAACCGGGATGTCCTTTTCGTTCTCAAGCGGCACCAGCACCATTTTAATGCCGGCCTGCCGGGCGCCGTAAATCTTTTCAAAAACGCCGCCTACAGCGCGAACCTTGCCCTGAATGGAAATCTCACCTGTCACGGCCACGTCCTGGGCAACCGGACGCCCCTGTATGGCGCTTAAAATGGCCAGGAAAATGGCTACACCGGCCGACGGTCCATCTATTCTGCCCCCGCCTACCACGTTGACATGCAGATCGTAATTGGCCAGGTCCTCCCCCGTCATCTTGCGTATAACAGAAGCGGCGTTAAACACCGAATCCTTGGCCATGCTGCCCGCGGTGTCATTGAACCGGATAGTTCCCTGGCCCGGGTTGCGGGCAGCGAAGGCCATGGCTTCGATTTCCAGCACCGACCCCAAAAAGCCCAGCACACCAAGTCCAAAAATTTTGCCAACCTCCCGCTGGGGAGAAGCCTTGCGGGTTACATACGGACTCAACCTGCTGACCTGAGCCACCTCCATGACGTCCTCGAGGGCTATTTGAGAGCTGCCGTTCTCTGACTCTTCACGGTGGCAGGCCATACCGTAGGCGTCGGCCAGGATATTGATGGCCTTACGGCCTTCGATAGTATACTCGCTGATTAGCTCAGGCACCACTTCCTGCATCTCGACATTAAGTTTAGCCGCCGCCTGTTTTAAAATTTCCCCGATATCCTTCGGCGTAAGCGGCTCAAAAAAGATTTCGGCGCAGCGGGAGCGGATAGCCGGGTTAATCTCCTCGGGGTCTTTGGTAGTGGCGCCGATCAGGATAAAATCCGCCGGGGCGCCTTCATCGAAAATCTTTTTGATATACTGGGGCACATTGGTCTCATGAGGATCATAATACGATGAGTCAAAGAAAACTCTTTTATCCTCCAGCACCTTCAATAATTTATTTTGCAGTATTGGATCCATTTCCCCGATTTCATCTATAAAAAGCACTCCGCCGTGGGCGTCGCTAACCAACCCCAACTTGGGCTCAGGAACTCCGGTTTCAGCCAGGTCCCGCTTGGCCCCCTGGTAGATGGGATCATGCACCGAACCCAGGAGCGGGTTCGTCACTTCCCGGGGGTCCCAGCGCAAAGTGGCGCCGTTTACTTCCACAAAAGCCGCGTCCTTGGCAAAGGGAGTGATCCTAGCTTTTTTAGCCGCTTCCAGGGCCAACCTGGCCGCGGTGGTCTTGCCCACCCCGGGAGGGCCGTACAGGATTATGTGCTGCGGGTAAGGAGAGGCCAACTTGGTCAGCAACGCTTTAACTGCCCGCTCCTGGCCGATGATTTCCGCAAAACTGGACGGCCTGAGAAACTCCATCGCGGATGCGGAAAGCTTACACTGTTCCATCTTTTCAAGGATAGCGAGCTTTTTTAAGGTTTGGGCATTTTCCGGGCCGGTATTATCTTTGATTACCTGCATTCTGATTTCTTTGATGTAATCTTCGTGCCGCTGTTGAAGTTTTTCGCTTATTTTCTTCTCAAGCTTATCTTCCACCGTACGCCTGGCAATAGTGTCCGCTATTTCTTCCTCGATCTCTTCAATGATGTCCGGGATCTCTTCATAAGACGGCAGTGTGTCATAGGTGGGATCCTCGAAAACCAACTTCTGGAGGGCCAGAACCCTCTCCTCCAGCTTTTCGGAACGCATGAACTGCAGCGCTTCCAACTTCCCCGCCCGCAAAACCAGTTTGTCGGAACCATACAAGTTGGCCAGGAGACTATAGAGCGCTGTGACCTGACGTTTTAGCTGTTCGTGGCCCTTAAGTTTATTGGAAGTCTCATTTTTAGCGCTTCCAATAAACTTTTCGAGGAATACTTTCATCTTGAGCTCCTTTCTGATCTGTCAGAAAATAAGATTGCACTGCTTTAATCACCAACCACCTCTACCTTAATCTCAGCCTGGATGTTTGGGTGCAGCTTGGCTATCGCGGTATAAACCCCCAGTTGTTTAATCGGCTCTTTGACCACCAGCTTTTTCTTGTCCAGTGTGATTTTATGCTGGCTGGCCATGGCATCGGAGACATCCTTGTTGTTAACCGATCCAAAAAGCCTTCCTCCCTCGCCTGTTTTCGCCTTGATCACAACTGTTATGTTATCCAGGCGGGCGGCAAGTTCCCTGGCTTCCTGCTCTATCTTCTCTTCTTTGGCAGCCTGGGCCTGCCGGCGTACTGCAAGCTCATTCATCTTACCCTGAGAGGCCTCTGCGGCCAGGCCGCGGGGGAGCAGGTAATTCCGGGCATATCCCTCCGCTACGTTCAGCATGTCGCCACGCTTGCCCTGGCCGGGCACGTCTTTAAGCAATATTATTTTCACGATTACACTTCCTTCTGTCAATCTTTTCTTTATCCACCAAGATCATACTCTTGTAACCCACGGTTTTTCCGGCAAATTCATCTTTAAGGCTGCAGTCGTCTCAGATTTACCAGAGGATCCACCACCCCCAGGAGCAAAATAATTATAATGCTAAAGGGGAGATACACCGCGGATAAAATCAATAAAAAAATTTTTATGGGCTTGGCGAGATTGACCTTGCGGAAAAAATAAGCTGAAACGGAGAGCCCTAGAACCAGATACAAGTAAAATAAAACAAACAAAATGTTTTTACCTATTTTAGCCGCCGGCGCCCAGGAAAAAAGATCCCCGGCCAAGGTCAGGGCCAGGCCTGTGATTAACCCCCATACACTGTACCAGGGCAGGGAAAGCGCTGTGAAAGCAGTGGACGGAGGCAGAAAGTAGTTTATCCGCCGCAAATAGGCAGCAGCAATAAGATAGGTGAAAGCCGCCTCTGCCGCCGCGGTAACAACGTACTGGCCTGGTATCAATAGTTCAAAAGTCGCTATCACACTTTCACCGA
>CAZIYV010000087.1:0-13797 GCA_964543575.1 uncultured Pelotomaculum sp. | reverse complement strand
TGGTTTCGAACCAGCGACCTCTTGAATGTGAATCAAGCGCTCTCCCGCTGAGCTACACCCCCGTATTCCCATTGTCAATCATTTATGATTTTTTATTATATACTGTTTCGCTGCATGAGGTCAAATCTTTTTGCGTAGCAGATATGTTATTATCTGACAATAATGTTTAATGTTATTTTACCTTATTGGGCAGATATAGTCAGACAAGGAATTTTGTAAGATTGTGTAGAATTGTAAATCAAGTACCAGAACATAAAAGTAATTGAGATTATAAAAGGGGCTGCATTTTTATTGGCAAAGGCTACTCCAAAGTCCACGAAGGATAAAAAGATAACATCGGAAGATAAAAAGAAAAGTACACCCGACCTTAAAAACACAGCTGAGGTTAAGAAAAAAGCGGCTGACGACATAAAAAAATCCCCTGAGACGAAAAAGAAGATTGCGGTAGATACAAAAAAGTCCGGGGCGAAGTTTAAATCACCGGAAATGGCCCAGGGGGAATTCAGCCATACTGCGGCTTTTTGGGGTTTGGCGGTCTTGCTGTTTTTTACCCCGTATTATAGAGGGCTGTTTTTCAATACTGAACAGGAAAAAGCTCTTATTTTAGCCGCCTTTGTTTTTTGTTTCGCCTGGCTGTGGAAATGGTTTAAGAATGACAGCAGCTTTCTTTCTCAGCCGCTGGATTACCTGGCCCTGGCTTTCCCGGTAGTTTACCTGATGGCGGCCTTCCAGGCGGCAAACTACGGTCTGGCTGTAGATGAAGTGGTTAAGACTACCCTGTATTTCCTGGTTTACTGGCTGGTTTCCAGGCTGGTCCGCAATGAAAAGGACGTACTTTCAATCCTAAATGTTATTTATGTCAGCGCAGTTGGAGTAGCCCTGGCCGGTCTGGCCACGGCAACCGGGATTATTAATATTCCTGACGGTTTCCTGGGCGGCAGGATTTACTCTACTTTCCAGTACCCCAATGCTTTGGCCAGCTATTTGGCGGCGGTAACGATTCTGGGTTTTTACCTTTGGCGCCGGGCTGGTTCAGATGGTGAAAAAGGGTTTAGTATGCAGCACCTGTATGCTGCGGGCAATTTTATTCTGTTTGCTGTGCTGGTGGGGACAAAATCCCAGGGTGGTATGCTGGTATTTTTAATTGTAACAATCGCTTTTATCATTGGTTCTCTAAAAGGCAACAGGGTACCGCTGTCTCTTCACTTTGTATCTGTCGCTATCCTTTCGTTTTTAGCGATGTGGCAGTTTTTAACCTCAGTGGCCAGCAATAGGATGGGCCTGGCCTGGATCTGGATTTTGCTTGGACTGGCCCTGACACTGGCGGTGCAGACGCTTTACAGTATCGGTGTAAAAAGAGATCTGCTGCAGTGGATTAATGAGCACAGAAAGCCCACCCTGGCAGCTATACTGGTTATTGCAGCGTCCGGTTTAACCGGGCTGGCGGTTTATATTACAAGTCACAGCGTCGCGGTTAAAGCCTTGTTTGATCAAATTAAAGTGGTCAGTATTCTTTCCCGTGCTGTCTTTTTTAAAGACGCTTTGAAAATGTTTGCTGAGCGCCCCTTGCTGGGTTGGGGAGGCGGCGGATGGGATGAGGCTTACAGGGCATACCAGAGCTATTGGTACAACTCTACTCAGGTTCACGGATATTATTTGCAGGTGGCGCTGGAAGCTGGCATAATAGGCCTCCTGGTAATACTTGGCGTTTGGGCCGGCTTTTTCTACATTACGCACCGTACTTACCACAGAAACGCGGACGGAGCAGATAACAGGTTCTTGATTTTCACCATAACCATGGCGGCTGTTTCAATAGGACTTCACGCCGCCATAGACTTTGACCTTTCCCTTTCGGCGCTCACTCTGGTACTGTGGGCAATGTTCGGTCTCGCCAGGGGCATAGGGATTTATTCAGAAATAAAAGATGAGCCTAAAAAAAGCAAATCATTTTCTCTATCCAGACCTGCCGCACCGCTTTGCGCTCTGGCGGCGGCGGTGGTGTTAATCTTTTTGACTGGCTCTGTCGCGTACGCCAATTATTACGCTAAGCAGGCAGACACTCTATTTCAGCAGCAAAAAATAGATCAAGGCATAGCCGCCCTGAACAAAGCGGTAGCTTGCAACCCTGTTAACGCTGATAATCACAGCACTTTGGCTTATATGTATTTTCAGACTAAGAGATATGAACAAGGCTTACCTGAGGCTCTTAAGGCTATCGAGCTGAGTAAATATAATGCGCAGCGTTTCATCTCAGCAGCCAATTATTACTACAGCATGAAAGACAAAATGCCTGAAGCGGTAAATTATGCGGAGAAAGCGCTGGCCCTGGCGCCGCTTCAGGTACAGTCCTACGAGTCGCTATCCAGAATCAGCCTGGGTGCTGGCTACTATAGTATAATGTCTGATCAACAGGAAGCATCAAGGCAGTATTTTGACAATGTGACCGGTATTCCAGACAGAATAGAGGACAGGATGTCCATGTTAAGTGAAAACGAGAAAAAATTATGGACTGTAACACAGTTATTAACAGCTACCCCTCAGATAAAACTCAACGCGGGGATTGCCCAGTGTTTTCTCAGTGAGGAGAGTGAAGCCGATTTGAACCTGCGGAGCGCTCTGCAGGATGAAAAGACCAGGGGTGAAGCTTCACTATGGCTGGCTCTTTTACTTGATAGGCAGGGCCGTACCCAGGAGTCTCAGGAATTACTGGCGCAGGCAAAAATCCTGGTGCCGGAAAAGGCAAAAGACTTCGATAGCTTGAGGAAATATCCGACTTTGCCATAAGCTGGCCAGAACAATATACTTTTATAACGTACAAATTTTTTCCGGGAGGTCCTTTTGTGAGCGAGGAGCTTTATCTAAAAGAGCTTATATCGGGTTTATGGCGGCGCAGGATTTTGATTTTGACAGTTTTCCTGGTTACAGTGATCGGCACTGCCATCTACACTTTTAAAGCACAGCCGGTTTATCAGGTTGTTGGGGAAATTGCCCTTGGTAATTTCCCTGACAAAAACCTCACCAGCCAGGTCGAGGCTAAAGAGATACTGTTAAGCAACAATTTTACAGGCAGGGTGAAAAGCCAGCCTGACTTTGCGCAGGGCAACTTTTTGTGTAATTTAAAAGTGGATCCGGTTAAAGACAACACCGGTATCAGCGGTGATAATCGTACCAGCCTTTTAATGATAACTTTACAGACTAATGACAGTGTCAGAGGTGTGAAATTCGTTGACGAGCTAATGAAGGCCTTTATAGAAACAGGTGCCCCGTCTTATGAAAAACAAAAGGATCTGCTGGCCGGTTCACTGGAGAAATTACAAGCCCGGACAATTACGATAGAAAAGGATATTGAACAAACCAGGGCGGTGCTTGACTCCATTGAAAACACTCCGGGCTCCGGCTCCGAGAAGGATTACAGGCTGTCAAAAACCCTGGAAACCCTGCAGAGTGAGGAAAAACAAAGGTTAGATCTAATGCAGGTCTATATTGAAACGCAAAAAGATTTAGAGTCTTTAAAGAATACGGAGATAATCAAGAGCCCGCAGGAGCCGGTAAAGCCCATAAAACCCAGGATCAGGTTCAATATGATCCTGGCAGCGCTTTTTGGTTTAACCTTGGGGGTTTTTCTGGCGTTTGCAGCTAATTTCGTTACACGGGACCATAACACAGGGAAGGAATAGTCTGATGAGAACTTTGCTTATTACAGGGGGCGCCGGCTTTATCGGCAGTAATCTGGTAAGGATGGCCCTGACCCAAGATAATATTGCGGTTGTAAATTTAGATAAACTCACCTACGCGGGTAACTTATACTCACTTGACGCTGTGGCAGACCACCCTTCATACACGTTTGTGCGGGGCGGCATAGAAGACCGCGCCCTGATTGCGAAGCTGCTGGAGGATTACCGGCCCGACGCTGTGGTAAACCTGGCTGCCGAATCACATGTCGACCGCTCCATTGACGGGCCCGGCGAATTTATCCAGACCAACATTACAGGGACGTTCGAACTGCTCGAAGCGGTGCGGGCTCACTGGAAAAATTTGGGCGACGAAGGCAAGGGCTTCCGCTTTTTACACGTGTCCACCGATGAGGTATACGGATCTCTAGGCCCGGACGGCTTATTCACGGAAGAAAGCCCTTACCTGCCGAATTCGCCTTATTCAGCTTCCAAGGCCGCCTCAGACCACCTTGTACGCGCTTATCACCATACCTACGGCCTGCCGGTGCTGATTACCAACTGCTCCAATAACTATGGCCCCCATCAGTTTCCCGAGAAGCTTATTCCCTTGATGATCCTGAGCGCGCTGGAGGGTAAACCTCTTCCTGTATACGGAGACGGTAAGAACATCCGCGACTGGCTTTATGTGCTCGACCACTGCGGGGCTATCCTGACTGTCCTGGCCGAAGGACGTATCGGCGAATCCTATAATATTGGCGGCAGCAGTGAAAAGAAAAACATTGAAGTTGTGCAAAACATTTGTGACCTGTTGGACGAAATGAGCCCGCGTGAAGACGGCCTCAGCTACCACCGGCAGGTTGCTTTCGTGGCGGACAGGCCCGGTCATGACCGGCGCTATGCCATAGATGCCGGCAAGATCAGGCGGGAACTGGGCTGGCAGCCGGACGAGAGCTTTGAAACCGGGCTGCGCAAGACAGTGCGCTGGTATCTGGACAACCAGGGCTGGTGCCGGAAAGTGCGTGACGGCAGTTACCGGGGTGAGCGTCTTGGTCTTGGCGGAGTAAGTTCAAGGAGGCAGGTATGACCAAAAAAGGTATAATTTTAGCTGGTGGTTCCGGTACGCGGCTTTACCCTTTAACACAGGTGGTAAGCAAACAGCTTATGCCAATTTATGACAAGCCGATGATTTATTACCCCCTGAGTATTCTTTTACTGGCGGGCATTACGGAAATTCTGGTGATAACCACTCCCTTGGACCAGCATCTTTTTCAGGAGCTTCTAAAAGATGGCAGCCAATGGGGTATAAATATCCGGTATGCTGTGCAGCCGAGCCCGGATGGCCTGGCCCAGGCCTTTATCATAGGGCGTGATTTTGTAAACGGAGACGACTGCGCCCTCATCTTGGGAGATAATATTTTTTACGGGCACAGCCTTACCGATTACCTGAGGCGGGCTGCCACACAGGAAAGCGGCGCCACTGTTTTCGGCTACTGGGTAAAAAGCCCGGAGCAATACGGAGTGGTTGTTTTTGATAAGGAAGGACGGGCGGTTAGCATTGAAGAGAAACCTGCCCGCCCCAGGTCCAACTACGCGGTTACAGGCCTCTATTTTTATGACCGGCAGGTGGTTGATATGGCGGCGAGCCTTAAACCATCCGCCCGCGGAGAGCTGGAAATTACTGATGTCAACAGGCTCTACCTGCAGCAGGGCCAGCTCAGAGTTGAAAAACTGGGCCGCGGTTTTGCCTGGCTTGATACCGGAACTCACGAATCCTTGCTGCAGGCAGCCAGTTATGTGGGGACCATTGAACAGCGTCAGGGCTTGAAAATATGCTGCCCGGAAGAAATCGCCTACCGCATGGGCCTGATCAGCGACGATCAGGTTGAGAGGCTGGCGGAGCCCTTGAAAAAAAACAGCTACGGCCAGTATCTGCTGAGCCTGGTCAAAGGCGGTGTAAATATTTGAAATTCAAAGAAACCGGTCTGCCCGGGGTGATTATAATTGAGCCGGATGTATTCGGCGATGAGCGGGGTTTTTTTATGGAAACCTGGCATCAATTAAAATATAAAGAGGCCGGCCTGCCGGCGAGCTTTGTTCAAGATAACCTTTCTTATTCGGGCAGGGGTGTCCTGCGCGGCCTCCATTTCCAGTGCCCCAATACCCAGGGTAAGCTTGTTTTTGTGCTGCAGGGAGAGGTGTTCGACGTGGCAGTCGACATCAGGCCGGGATCGCCGACCTTTGGGCGGTGGACCGGGGTAACTCTCTCCGCCGCCAATAAGAGCCAGCTTTACATTCCGGCGGGCTTTGCCCACGGGTTCTGCGTTGTCAGTGAAACAGCGCTTTTCGCCTATAAGTGTACAGACATTTATAATCCCCGGGCCGAAGGCGGCATTATTTGGAACGATCCGGATATCGGTATCGCCTGGCCTATTGAACACCCTGTTTTATCTGAGAAGGACAGTAACTACCCACTGCTAAAAGATATTACACCGGAGAGACTGCCGGTCTGCGGGAGGGCGGGCTGATGAGCGTGGAACCGCAGGTAAAAATCCTGCTAACTGGTAAAAACGGCCAAATTGGCTGGGAACTGCAGCGAACACTTTCGACCCTGGGTGAAGTCGTTGCTCTGGACTATCCACAGATTGACTTGACCAAACCAAAGCAGATCAGCGAGGTGGTAAGAGCGATTAAACCACAGCTGATTGTCAATGCCGCTGCTTATACCGCCGTGGACCAGGCGGAGGACGAACCTGAGCTTGCCGCGGCCATAAACGGCGTGGCCCCGGGCATCCTGGCTGAGGAGGCCAGGCGTTTGAACGCTGCGATTGTACATTATTCCACAGACTATGTTTTTGACGGCGCCAAGGTTTCTCCTTATACCGAGGATGATCAGCCTAACCCCCTCAACGTATACGGCAGGACCAAGCTGGCAGGGGAGCGGGCTATCCAGGACGCCGGCGCCACCTACCTCATTATCCGCACCAGCTGGGTTTACGGGATCAGGGGTAAGAACTTTTTATTGACTATCTTAAAGCTCGCCCGTGAGCGGCAGGAGTTGAACATTGTTGACGACCAGATTGGCGCCCCCACCTGGAGCAGGCTGATCGCCGGCGCCACTGCACAGATTTTAGCTCAAACAAAGCTGCGCCTCACCGGCCAGGCGGGAGTCTATAACTTATGCGCCGGCGGTCAGACCAGCTGGTATGGTTTTGCCAGAGCGATCATGGAGAACTACCGTACTATTAACCCTGATGCAGATTATTTTCCGGTGGAAAATATCAAACCGGTTAAAAGCCAGGAGTACCCCTCTAAAGCAATACGCCCGGCCAGTTCCAGAATGGACTGCGCCAGGGCTCACAGCCGTTTCAGTATTCTTTTACCGGATTGGCTGGCAGGGCTTAAAATGGTTTTAGAAGACGCTGCCCGCAAATGAGCCATAGTATCCTTTTGTTAATGAGCTCAATCTGAGGATGTATTAAGAATGAATTGCAAATATTTGTTTTCTGTTTTCACGCCGACATACAATAGAAGGCATACATTGCACCGCGTTTATGAGAGCCTCAAATCGCAAACCTTTAGGGATTTTGAATGGCTGATAGTTGATGACGGGTCTACTGACGGCACCCTGGATTTGGTTGAAGAGTTAGAACAGGATGCCGCTTTTCCTGTTCGTTATTTTTATCAAGAGAACAGCGGCAAACATGTGGCGATCAACCGGGGAGTGCGGGAAGCAGAGGGTGAGCTGTTTGTAATCTTCGATTCTGATGACTCCTGTACGCCGGAAGCGCTGGAGCGGTTTAAATATCATTGGGAAGCGATACCGGAAGACAGAAGAGCTCATTTTTCCGGTGTAACCTGTCATTGTGTGGATCAGCAGGGGCAGTTGATAGGAAACAGCTTTCCGCTGGATGTGCTTGATTCAGACCATATCGAAATACAGGTCAGATATAAATCCGCCGGTGAAAAATGGGGGTTTAATTGTACTGATATTTTAAAAGAATTCCCTTTCCCTGAGATCAGTGGTGAAAAATTTATAACAGAAGCTGTTGTATGGAACAGGATTGCTCAAAAGTACAAAAGGAGATTTGTAAACGATAAATTAAGGATTTTTTATTACACGCCGGAAGGGCTCAGCGCTTTGTCAGTTATAAAGCGCGCTAAAAGTCCCCACGGGGCCAGGTTGTATTATCAGGAAGCCGCACGGCTGCCTGTTTCCGTCAGGTGGAAGGCGAGGAGTTTGCTTAATTATATCCGCTTTTCCTTTCATGCCGGCTTTACTGTTGAAAGGATCGTTGCTGAGTCCGGATCCGGCCTTCTGACCACACTGATTTTACCTTTAGGCTATAGTTTTTATATGAGGGACAAGCTTACCATCAAAAAGATTAATTAAAATAATAATTCCCGGTGGTGAAAAAAACGTTAACACTCTTTATTATAATGCTGGCTGTGCTGGCCTTGATCAATCTGTACCTGGGAAGATCGCTTCTTTATCCGCCTGCGGCTTTTTCTGCCTTTTGGTCGGTTCTTCTGCTGGCCCTGCTGCTGTCAGGTGATATGTTCTTTCCTGTCTCCAGTGAAGCTTTAACTGTATATTACCTGGGCGCGTTTGCCTTCAGCGCCGGAGGCTTGATTATGTTATTGGCCGGCGCCGGCCTGAAACCTTATCCGCCCCTGCCGGAGCACCGCCGTAAATATATTTATATGATGCTCGATATCGGTCTTTTGGTGCTGGTGCTGGCGCTGCCTCTGTTTTTTTACCGGGCGCTGGCTGTTAGTGACACTTCCAGTTATGCAATGTTTTTCTATAATATTCGCATGCAATCCATAGCCAACTATAGTTCCCAGGCCGGATGGTCTTTCAGCCTGCTGAACAACGTGGTTCCTTTTTCCATACTACTGTCTCTTGCCGCTATATTCTCTAATGATTCTTCCAGGCGATACCACACCCTGGCGGTGATTTTTCTGACTTTTATATTTCAGCTTCTAACTGGGGCTAAAACCGGGGCTACCGTGCTGATTTTGGCCTTAATAGGTGTTAGCTGGATTAAGACCAAACGCCTTAATCTGAAATTCCTGCTCATGTTTTTGTTAAGCTTTTTCATATTTTTCTCTGCCATAACATTTAGCAGATCCAGTGAGCTGGTTATGGAAAACAAGATGTTGCTTTTCAAGGAAGTGCAGATTTATATGCTCGGTGGCCTGGTGGCCTTTGACAGGATTGCTCAGGATCCCGCCAGTATTCCTTCAACCGGTGGGGTGGGCAGGTTTTTTCTGGAAACGGCCGGCAAAATAGGCGCCGATGTCAGTGTGCCTCCGCTGCATGCCGAGTACACCAAGATATCGCCGGCAAATAAGATCAATGTCTATACCATTTATTTTTCTTATATTCAGGATTATGGGCTGGCCGGTGTGGTAATGCTGATGTTTTTGCTGGGCAGTATTTTAACCTGGGTTTACTTGCATGCCGCCAGAGGCAACCCCATGGCAGCAATAACTTATGGCATATTATTCTCCGGCATGATTCTAAGTTGTTTCGGTGAGTTTTTTATCACAGGATTGAATTTTCTGATCAAGGCAATACTTTTTTCTTTTGTGTTATATCACTGGCCACTCTGTTGGTCCAGAAATTTAAAAAGAGCGGAAGCTGGATCATATGGTTAGAGTGGCTGCTTTTACCGGTGGTCTGAACGAGCCCAGCGCCCGTTTCAGGGTGCGTCAGTATATTCCCCATTTGCGTAGTTATGGTATTGAGGTAAAGGATTTTGCCGCAACCTGGAGCTCATATCCTCCTATCAACAGGGTTATCCGTCCTTTTTGGGCGCTGGGAACGCTCAGTGCCCGTCTGCCCGGCATTACCTGCTCGCGCAGGTATAATGTCACCCTGCTGCAAAGAGAGATGCTGTCTACTTTTCTGACCCTGGAACCACTGACCAGACGGCCGCGTATCCTGGATGTGGACGACGCCATATGGCTGCACCAGCGGGGCGGGTTTGCACGGCGGCTGGCCGGTATTTGCGAAGCAGTTATTTGTGGGAATGATTTTTTAGCCGGGCAGTTCAGCCACTGGAACAGCAATATCAAGGTGCTGCCCACGGCGGTGGATTCGGAACGCTATTTCCCTGTTAAAAAAGAAGGAGCCAATGAAAAGTTAATTATAGGCTGGTCCGGGACAAGCAGTGGGTTTAAATTTCTCTACGGTATTGAAGGGGCTTTAAACACCATTCTGAAAAAACATGCCGGCGCCACGCTGCGTATAGTCGCTGACAGGAGGCCTGACTTCAGCATTATTCCCCCCCGGCAACTGGAATTTATCAAATGGGCGCCTGATAATGAAGTGAGGACTTTGCAGGATATGACCATAGGAATTATGCCTCTGGAAGATTCCCTGTGGTCACGCGGCAAATGCAGCTTTAAAATGCTGACCTACATGGCCTGCGGCTTACCCGTGGCAGTATCACCGGTAGGAATGAATGCCGAGGTCCTGGCACAAGCTGAGATCGGCTGCGGGCCTGCCAAAGAGGATGAATGGGTGGATGCACTGGACTGGCTGCTGTTAAACCGGGAAAAAGGCAGAGAGATGGGGCTGGCCGGCCGGGAGTTAATTGAAAAGAAATACAGTATTCATAGCCTGGCGCCGCAGTTAGCTGATATACTGATCCAATACGGGAGATAAGATGAAAAAAATAACACATGTGATTACCGACCTCTCCACCGGCGGCGCGGAGGTTATGCTCTACAAGCTGCTCTCAGTGATGGACAGTACGGTTTTTCAGACAGAAGTTATTTCACTTACAGATGCCGGTCCTATCAGCGCAAAGATAAAAAACCTGGGCATACCCGTACATGAACTGGGCATGCGAAGAGGTGTGCCAAACCCCATTGCTGTGCTGAAACTTGCCGGTCTATTGCGCCAAAGCCGCCCTGATTTAGTTCAGACCTGGATGTACCATGCTGACCTCATGGGTGGATTGGCCTCAAGAATAATAAATTGTTCTCATGTTATTTGGGGTATTCACAACAGTGACTTAAACCCGCTGAGCACTAAAAAAAGCACTGTCTGGACTGTCAAATGCTGTGCTAAATTATCAGGCTGGCTGCCTGCCCGGATCATCTGCTGCTCGGAAGCATCCATGGTGTTTCACAGGGATCTGGGCTATGCGCCTGAAAAGCTGGTGGTGATCCCAAACGGGATCGATCTGGCGTCTTTCAGGCCTGACCCGGCTGCCCGGCTGTCGGTGCGTGAAGAACTGGGAATCCCGGCGGAAACTTTACTCATTGGGCTGGTGGGGCGCTTTAACCCGCAAAAAGATCATTTAAATTTTATCCAGGCCGCCTCCCTGCTGCACGCCCGCTTTCCAGAAATTCGTTTTCTGCTTTGTGGTGACGGGATCACCTGGGAAAACCAGGAGCTTGCAGGCTGGATCAAAGCGGCCGGTATATACGGCAACTGCCATCTGCTGGGCAGGCGCGATGATATACCGCGTCTCCAGGCCGCTCTGGATATCGCCGTCAGCTCTTCCCGGGGCGAGGCGTTTCCCCTGGTTGTCGGTGAGGCAATGGCCTGCGTGGTTCCCTGCGTGGTAACCAATGTGGGAGAAATGCCCAGAGTGGTGGGTGACACCGGCCGGGTTGTTGAGCCGGAAAACCATCAGGCTCTGGCCGGCGCCTGTATGGATTTAATAGAAGCGGGGCCGGGAGGAAGGGCTCAATTAGGGTCTGCCGCGCGACGGCGGGTTGAAAAATATTTTAATTTGTTAGATATAGTGGAGCGCTATGAGAATTTATACAGTAAACAATTAGCAATTAAAAGCCGTTGATAGGACGCTGGAATAATTGCATTTTACTGAAGGGACGATAACTTTCCATGCCAAATTTACTGGTTATTGCCCACGCGGTTGCGCCTATCGGCGGATCTCACTCAACCAGGGTGACCCACCTGGTGAGTGAGCTTTATAACAGAGGCTGGAACGTTGCCGTTTTGGCGACCCGGATTTATCCCGGCACCCCTGGCGTGGACCCGTCGCTGCTGGAGAAAGTTCCTGAAGGCATCAAGTTTATCAGAGCCTTCCCCGGGCCTATGCACGCTTATTTGTACAGGAATCCCAGGCAGGCAAGCGCCCATGGTTATAGTACAAAAGAGTCAAGAATTAAAAAATTCATGATCCCCGATCCGATGGTTGAGTGGCTGCCCGGCGCGTTCAAGTGTGCTGTTTCGCAAAGACGCTCAGTGGCGCCCGATCTGATACTCAGTTCAGCCATGCCTTTTTCTGTTCACCTGATCGGCCTGGCGCTGAGCGCGGCGCTGAAGAAACCCTGGGTAGCCGATTATGGAGACCCCTGGGTTTACGCGCCTGGTTATCCTAAAAAAGGGCTAACGTTTCTGGCCGAGAGGGCTTTGGAAAAAAAAGTCCTAAAAAAATGCAGCGCTGTTATTGTTACAACCGCGACAACCAAGCAGTTGTATGTGGACAAGTATGCTATAAGTGAAAATAAAATACATGTGTTGCCAATGGCCTATGACCAAAAAGATTTTGAGAACCTTGAGAATTACTCCGGTGTAACAACACCTGCCTGGCTGCCCACACGTTTTGTTTATACCGGCTGCCTGAACAAAATTAACGGGGATCTAACCGCGTTTCTGCACGCCTTGAAAGAACTAAAGGAAGAGGGCCGTCTAAACAACGTTTCTTTTGAGCTGACAGGTTCTTTCCCGGTCGAGATCGTAAACCAGGTTCTTGCGCTGGAGTTGCGTGAAACCGTGAAATTTCAGCCCTGGCTGGAACACGGCGATTGTATGCGCTATCTAACCACCGCCAGTTATCTGTTGCTTTTTGGCAACAACAATAATATTCAATTGCCAGGCAAAGTATTTCAGTATATTGGCAGCGGTACCCCAGTGGTATATATTGCCAGCATCCCCCCTGAAAACGATCCAGTCTTGCAGGTGTTAAAGCAGGGGGGAGTTAAATACTGGCACACAAAAAACGATAAGGTGAGTATTAAAAACTTGATCTTACAACTGCTTGACGCGGGTATACCGGAAAGAAAAGCAAAATGCTCAAGCGACAGTTTTACCTGGGCTAAGCGCGGAGAAGTTCTGTCGGAGTTATTAACGGCCATTTTGAAGCCTTAGTTTCAATGGGCTTGGTGAGGCTGTGGAGGAGCATAACGTGGTGCAGCGTTTGTTAATAGTCACTACCGTGTCCAGTACCTTAAAGGCTTTCCTGCTCCCCTACGCCAGGCACTTCCGCCGTCTGGGCTGGAGGGTGGACGCTATGGCCAACGGTGTATTGAATTGCACCGTGTGTACGGAGTCCTGCGACAAAGTCTGGGAAGTGGACTGGTCGCGCAACCCCTTTAACTTAAACAACCTGGTCAGGAAGCAGCGCCAGATCTGCGAACTGGTGGAGCGGGAGCAATATGACCTGGTACATGTGCATACTCCGGTGGCGGCCTTTGTCACCCGTTATGCATTGCGGCGGCTGCGGGGCAGGGCAAGGCCGAAGGTAATCTACACTTCGCATGGTTTCCACTTTTACCCTGGTGGGCCGCTGGCGGGAAACGCTTTCTTTCTCGCTCTGGAAAAACTGGCCGGCAGATGGACGGATCACCTTGTGGTGATCAACCGTGAAGATAAAAAAGCAGCCGCTTTTTTTGGTATTGTGCCGCCGGGCAGGAACTGTTACATGCCCGGGATAGGCGTAGATACAGAGTACTAGAATCCCGGGAAGGTGTCGGAAGATCACATAGAGCATTTGCGCCGGGAGTTAAACCTCACAACGGGTCAGCCGTTGTTTGTAATGGTGGCTGAGTTTAATGCCAACAAGCGTCACCGGGATGCGCTGACCGCTTTGTCCCTTTTGAAACAGGCTGATGCTCATCTGGCGCTGGCGGGTGTTGGCCCTTTGCTGGAGCAGACAAGGCAGCTGGCAGTTGGGCTGGGTATCAGTGACCGGGTGCATTTCCTGGGCCATCGCGATGACATTCCGGTGCTGATCCGGGCTGCGGCGTCCACATTGCTACCCTCCGGGCGGGAGGGTTTGCCCCGGAGTTTGCTGGAATCCTTAAGCCTTGCTGTTCCGGGGATTGGTTCGGATGTACGCGGCATCAGGGATTTGTTAGG
>CAZIYV010000086.1:4011-13829 GCA_964543575.1 uncultured Pelotomaculum sp. | reverse complement strand
AGAAGAAGCGACTTAAATGTGAAAGTGAAAGTATCGCCGGGTGTGTGAGCCAGAGGGCTTGCGTCTACTGCGGGGCAAGGGTAGTTTTAAATCCGATCACAGACGCGATCCATCTGGTGCACGGTCCCATCGGCTGCGCCAGTTATACCTGGGATATCCGTGGAAGCTTAAGCAGCGGCTCAGAGTTGTACCGTTCCAGTTTTTCCACTGACCTGAAGGAAAACGATGTGATTTTTGGCGCTGAAAAGAAGCTGGCCCGGGCCATTGACGAACTGGTTCTAAAATATAATCCCAAGCTGGTTTTTGTCTATGCCACCTGCATTGTTGGTGTTATCGGTGACGATCTTGAGGCCGTTTGCAGGGCTGCCATGAGAAAGTACGGTATTGAGGTTATACCGGTGCAATCCAGCGGTTTTGCCGGCAATAAGGCGGCGGGATACCGGGCTGCCTGTGACGCCCTGTTACGCTTAATCGGTCCCGAAAACAGGAAAGAAAACAAGAAAAGCAAGTGTATCAACTACCTGGGTGATTTCAACCTGGCCGGTGAGGTCTGGATCATTAGCAATTATTTAAGACAGATGGGCATAGAGGTAAACGTTGCTTTCACCGGGGATTCCAGTTGTGAAACCCTGAAGACGGCTGCCAGGGCTTCCCTCAACATCGTTCAGTGCGCCGGCTCCATGATCTACCTTGCCGAAAAGATGGAGGAAAGATATAACATTCCCTATCTAAACGTATCCTTTCTGGGTCTGGAGGATACAGCCGAGTCCCTGAGGAAAATTGCCGGTTTCTTTGGTGACCTGAAAATAATGCGCAAAACAGAACTGCTGATAGAAAAAGAATTAACTGCTTTCGGCGACACAGTCCAAAGCTACCGGGAGAAACTGCAGGGTAAAAAGGCCGCCATTTATGTGGGTGGGGGGTTCAAGGCTATCTCACTGGTCAAGCAGTTTAGAGAGATAGGCATAGATGTGGTGATGATCGGCACTCAGACCGGCCGGCAGGATGAGTATGAGACGATCAATGAACTGGTGGATGAAGGTACGGTAATCCTGGATGACGCGAACCCTTCCGAACTGGAGAAGTTCATGGTGGAAAAGGGAGCCCACCTCCTGGTGGGGGGAGTGAAGGAAAGGCCGCTGGCTTACAAGCTTGGTATTGCCTTTATTGACCACAACCATGACCGCAAACATCCTTTGAGCGGCTTTGTAGGAGCGGTGAACTTTGCCAGAGAGGTTTACTCAACCGCCTGCTCCCCGGTCTGGAAGTATACAACGGAGACGTGGGAAGTGAGGCGTGAGACATGAGAGCTGTAAGTGCGGCTTTAGCCGCACATCTTTGGCGGGATAAATCCCGCCCTACAAAGGAATACCCGGATACTCACACCCCACGTCCCACTACTCACGACTAATAAAAGGGGATGTGGCTTTATGTATAAAGACACTGCGCACTACCGCAATGTCAATGAAAATCCCTGCAATATGTGTATGCCCATGGGAGCCATCCTGCCGTTTAAAGGATTGGAACGCTCCATGGTGATTATCCACGGTTCACAGGGCTGCAGCACGTACATGCGCCGTCATATTGCCGAACATTTTAACGAGCCCATCGATGTGGCCTCCTCTTCTCTTAATGAGAAAGGGACCATCTACGGCGGGGAAGCCAGCTTAAAAAAAGGCCTTGATAATTTGATTAAATTATATAACCCCGGGCTTATTGGGGTGCTTACCACCTGCCTGTCTGAAACAATTGGTGAAGATGTTGAAAGGGTTGCTCTGGAATATCTGAATGAAAGAGGGCGGTTGGGGGATCTTGCGCTGGTTACCGTAGCCACTCCCGGTTACGGAGGCACTCATACGGACGGCTATTTTCTAACTGTGAAGCGGTTGGTAGCCAGGTTAGCGAAAAAAACAAAAAAGCATTCCAGGATAAATGTTATTGTTCCCAATCTGAGTCCCGCCGATATCAGAGAGATCAAGAGAATTCTGCACCTTTTTAAGGTTGAATTTATACTTATCCCTGATTTTTCTGATACACTGGACCGCCCTTTTGAGAGACCATATAAGAAGATACCTGAGGGAGGAACAAAACTGGCAGATATAGCAGAAATACCAGGGGCTGCAGCTACCATCCAGGTGGGCATAACGGTGGATGACAATATTTCACCCGGCAGGTATCTGGAAACCGAATTTGGTGTGCCCTTATACAATCTGCCAGTACCAATGGGTATAGATAATACTGATTTATTTATAGACGTATTAAAGCAGCTCACTGGCAATGCGGTACCTGAAAGCCTGAAGCGGGAGAGGGGAAGGCTTCTTGACTGCATGATCGACTCTCATAAATATAATTTCCAGGGAAGAAGCGTTGTTTTCGGTGAACCGGAGCATGTGTATGCAATTGTCAAAACCTGCCTGGAGAACGGAATATATCCGGTAGTTGTGGCTACGGGCAGCAAGTCCGGTAAAATGACTGCACTGCTGAAAAATGAGTTAAATGATTACCGGGGAGAAATTCAATTTTTAGATGAAGCAGATTTTTCACAAATCAGGGGAGAAAGTGTAAGAATGGATGCAAATATTGCCATCGGCCATTCCGACGGCAGGTTTCTTACTGAAAGAGAAGGCATACCCCTGGTTAGACATGGTTTTCCCATTCACGACCGGGTGGGGGGACAGAGGTTGTTGTCAGTAGGGTATGTCGGCACCACTATGTTTTTGGACCGGATCACCAATACGCTGTTGGAAAATAAATACAAGAGCTATCGAAAATCCATGTATCAGAAATTTTACAAGAGTGCGGAAAATAGCGGGTCTGCAGCCGCAGGGTTGAGGTGAAGAAGATGGATTGTACGCCGGATAAAAATGACAGGCATCCCTGCTTTTCTTTTAAGGCAAGCCATAAGCATGCCAGGATGCATCTGCCGGTAGCGCCGAATTGCAATATAAGCTGCAATTACTGCAACAGAAAGTTTGACTGTTTACATGAAAGCAGGCCGGGTGTGACCAGCGAGATTCTGTCGCCCGAAACCGCCCTGCAAAAGTACAAAATAGTGAAGGATAAATTACAGAATATAAGCGTTATAGGAATAGCCGGACCTGGTGACGCGCTGGCCAACTGGGAGAAGACCAGGCGTACAGTTGCTTTAATAAAACAGTTCGATCCGGATGTTCTGTCCTGTTTATCTACCAACGGGTTGATGCTGCCTGATTATAGACGGGAAATAGTTGACCTCGGTATCAGGCACGTAACTGTTACAGTAAATTGCCTTTGCCCTGAAATAGGGGAACAAATTTACAGGTTCGTCAACTATAAAGAGAAAAAGTACAAGGGTGCCCGTGGAGTCAGGATTCTTATAGAAAATCAGTTGTCAGGCATAGAATACCTGGCTGCGGCGGGGGTGGCAGTCAAAGTAAATATGGTCATGATTAAAGGCATTAACGATAACCATATTCCTGAAATCGTTAAAAAGGTAAGGGATCTGGGAGCATTTATAACCAATATTATGCCGCTTATACCGGCCCCAGGAAGCCCGTTTGAGAACCTGCCCCAGACCTGTATGAAGGAATTAAATGAAATGAGAAATACTTGTCAGGCGGACCTTCGGCAAATGTATCACTGCAAACAATGCAGAGCGGATGCTATAGGTTTGCTGGGTAACGACAGGTCTCTGGAATTAAGGAGTATTGCCCGGAAAGAAGCAAATGTAGTGAAATTGAAATACGCTATTGAGGAACAAAATCAAAAAATTGTTTAAAATATCCAGAATGTCAGGGAGTGATGATTGTGAATAAACCGAAATATCATATTTTAGTCTGTACAAGCTCCAGGGTTAACGGTCAACAGAAAGGCTTTTGCCATACAAAAGCGTCAGTGGACATAATAAATAATTTTACGGAAGAGATTGAAGACAGGGGGCTAGGCGGGGAGGTTATGGTGTCCAACACAGGGTGTCTCTCTCTTTGCGAGAAAGGCCCGGTTGTGGTTATCTATCCCGACAACATCTGGTACGGTGGGGTTACGGCTGATGACGTGGAAGAGATCATGAATGAGCATATTGAAGGCGGCAATGTTTTGAAGCGTTTGGAACTGTAAAAAATCCTGTGTTAATAAAGGGGAGAGAATTTATGCCTGCAAATATTGCGGTATATGTAAGTGAAAACGGTGAGACCGCGTCCCCGTACGATATAGGTAAAATTGTTGTTTACAGAAAGAAACGCGGTAGGTGGAATGTTTTAAGAGAAAAGGATTTTATTCTGGATAAAAGCCTGGGTATTAAAGAGTTGCGTGAAAAGATGGCGGAAACCCTGGAGTTTTTAGATGAATGCAGGATCTTCGTGGGACTTTCAATAACCGGTGTGCCATACTATGAGTTGGAAAAGGCCGGTTTTAGCGTTTGGGAATTTGAAGGAAAGCCATTGGAATTCCTTGATTACGTCCTGGCGGAAGAGGAAGAAAAGCACAAACAAGTTAAAAGCAGGGGAAAAAACAATGTAATGTTGACTCCTTATGAAATCTCAAGTGGATACTACCGGATTTCTATAAAAGAGATCCAGGAAAACGATACTGGGATTACATCCAAACAGGTGCTTCTTCCATTTTTGCGTCAAGGTGGATTTGACTCTCTGGAGATTATTTGCAATCATGTGCCTCCGTGGCTGCAGGCGGAATTGATGGGCGGGGGGTATTCCGGAGAAATTGAAAAAATCGATCACAAAGAAGTAAGGATTATATTATCAAGAAGTTGTCGCCAATCAGTTGGCATGTAGTTCTTAGCTGTGCCCGGACCGGTTTGGGGCGGGATTGGAATTTAAAAAGGTTAAATGGGTACTGGTACTGATATGAGACATGTATGTTTTGTGGATACGACTCTCAGGGATGGCGAACAGGCGCCGGGAGTAGCTTTTACTGTCCAAGAAAAGGTTCAAATAGCCAAGATGCTGGACTCCCTCGGGATAGAACATATTGAAGCAGGTACACCTGCAATGGGCTCACCTGAAGAGGAAGCAATAAAAGAAATTGCTGACCTTGGCCTGAAAGCCGTTATTTCTGCCTGGAACCGTGTTAATATCAGTGACATTAAGGCATCGCTGGCCTGTGGGATAAAACATATCCATGTTTCATCGCCGGTTTCAGATATCCATATAGAATTAAAGCTGCGCAAAAACAGAACCTGGGTAATTGAGAATATGAAAAGAGCGGTTAGTTACGCCCTGGAGCATGGGTGCAGGGTTACAGTTGGAGCGGAAGACGCCTCGAGGGCTGATCTGAAGTTTCTGATAGGATTTACTGTTCAAGCCCGGCGGGAAGGAGCGGAACGTTTACGCTTTGCCGACACTGTGGGGGTGCTGGAGCCATTCCGGACAAAACAAATAATTGGTATGATTATTGAAAACACAGGAATGGATATTGAATTTCACGGCCATAACGATTTTGGTTTGGCCACCGCCAATACCTTTGCCGCTTTTAAAGCAGGCGCCCGTTTTCTCAGTACCACATTAGGGGGATTGGGGGAACGTGCCGGCAACTGCTCCTTTGAAGAGATCCTGGCAGTGTTAAAACAGCATGAAGGGATCGATCTGAACGTAAACGAAGACCTGCTTAAAAGCACCTTAAATTACTTAAAAGCAGCCAGCGGCCGGTTTGAATCTCCAATGCAGCCGAGCCGCAAGGTCCGTCGCGGAAGTTTGCCGGAATTATATGGCTTCTAACCTGTTCAGGCATATGCTTCAGTTCGTCAAACTGTGTTTGGAGCTTTTCCTGTTTTTCCACAGACTGGCCTGAAGGGCAATTGCCGAAATAAACGCAGGTCTGGTAAATATCCGGGTATGGCAGTGGGATTTCTAGCCGGCCTCTCCCAGTTTTGTTGTCCGCTTAATCAGGTATAAAGTCCTGCCGTCTTTTATTGACAGTAAGTGGTCTACCAGCCCGCGCTCTTTCATTTTCAGCCAAAAAGGAAGGGCTGCTTCGCAGATTTCACTTACATATATTTTTTTGAATCTTGGGCGAAGAAACTCCAGAGCTTTACGGCCCAAACCCTGCCTCCTGGGGTTGTCGCCTATGGTTAAAACCCTTAATTCAAAAGAGCTGCCGTAAATAAAGCCAATAATTTTCATTCCCTTACGGAATTTAAAAACAGTGGCCATTCTATTACCATATAAGAATTCATAATCGTATACCTCATACATGATTGATCCTTCTTTCAACCATGATCCTATTAATATAATACTTGAGAATCATATTATTTGACAATAGATAATATTCAAAATTTTCAATCATTTGTCGACAGGCCAGACATTTATAAAATTTTAAAAAAGCATGCACACAAAAAAGTGTTTAACAGGGGACAACCCTGGTAATCTTTGCGGCCTGATAATACGGAGAGCCCCAGCTAAAAGCCAGGGCTTCCTTTGTTTTAGGGAAGACACGGACTCGAACCGTGTAGCGGGTCCCGGACCGCGCTGTGTTCCCGACACTCTCCCCAGGTATATATTTCCAATTTCATTATGACACCAGGCAATTATCGTGTCAATAGCGAAGTAATACTGATATAATGAACCCTATAAGCATAAAATCAGTCTAATGTATTGAAGGCCTTCAGTTGATATAAAAGAAATGCAGGGTGAGTTAACCTTGTCTGATGAAATTCTAATCAAGATGTCCCAATCCGGGGACAATGAAGCATTTGCCAAACTGGTACAAAAATATTCCACGGACGCGTACCGTACCGCGTTCATGGTTCTGCGCGACCGCGAAGAGGTGGAAGACGTGGTTCAGGAAGCTTTTTTGACCTGTTACCGTAGTATGAAATCTTTCCGGATGGAATCGTCATTTAAAACATGGCTGTACAGGATTGTTGTCAACCGTTGTTATGACAGGCTCCGGAAACTCAACCGGGAAAATGCGGCTTTTAATAAATTGTCTTTAAATTTGAATATTGGGAACGGGGAAATGGACGAAATTGAAAGCCGGATTGATCTCAAAGAGGTTATTTTAGGTTTAAAACCGGAGTACCGGCTGGTACTTGCCCTCTATTACGGAATGGACTTTGGGGTGCAGAAAGTCGCCGATATCTTGGGCATACCTGCGGGCACCGTCAAGTCAAGGCTGAACTCCGCCCGCAACCTGGTGAAAGAGCGACTGTCAGTTAACCCGCTTTGATTAAGAACAGTTGGAAAGAGGCTGGGATAATGCACTGCGATAGCATTAAGTTAATGCTAAATGATTTCTTTAATAAAACGCTTTCCAGGGTCGAGGAGCGGAAAGTCGAAGGCCACCTGGCGGAATGTGAAGAATGCCGGTGTGAGTTCGGCAGGCTGGAAAAAGCGGATAATGCTTTAAAAAAGGTTATGCATGAAATAGTAGCCGGAATTGAGGTGCCAAACAGCCTCAATGAGCGGATAGAAGCTGCCCTCGCTCTGGAAAAAAGGCCGCAGTCCCGGCCGGGCCTCCTGCTGTCACTGGTCAAAACTCCAGCGGTTGCGGCGGCTTTGCTGTTGGTTGTTCTTGGCACGGGCTTTCTTAGTTATTACAACTTCTTCAGCCCGGCTGCAACACAGCAAAAAGTGGTCTTGTCCGACACGCCAGGAGAACCTTTATCCGTTGGTTCCGGATCTGCTGATATGGATAATACCGTCACCTCTGTTGATGAAAGGGCGTCCGCTGATAGCCAGGATTTGCAGGTATATGACACCAACAAAGCAATAGGGACTGAGCAGCAGTCAATAAAGCAGCCGGCGGGGGAACCGGAAAAACCTTCAGCCGTACAACAACCGCAACCGACCGTGGCTATGAAGCCAGGCGCTGAGGATGCCCAGGCGCCGCTCGAAAAGAGGTCTATGGCTGTAACAAGCGCCCCCCTGGCTGCAGGCGCGGTCCCGCCGGCCTTGAGCGGAGAAACAACAGCCGGGGATGCGGGCTTTGTCCCGGCACGGCCAACTTATCTGCCGCCGGGAATGAAGCTTACAGATGTCTCGTGGCGTTCAGGAGTAGTATATCAAACTTATCAGGCTGGCAATTCTTATGTCACTATAAGTCAGGGCAGGGCGCCTGCGGCAGGGTTCAAATACGATGAGCCGGTTGCAGGGGGAACACTGGTGAATATTAACGGCGCCATGGCTGTGCTGGAAGAAAACATGCGGGACTTAAGCGACAACAATTCAGGAGTCTATGCGATGCTGCGCTGGCAGCGCGGCGAATGGTCTTTCTCTGTAAGCGGGGGACTGTCCGTGGAGGAGATATTAAAAATTGCTTCATCTTTAGAATAGGCTTCCGGGCATTGTCGCCAGGCTAATTTAAAAATAATTATCCACCCCTAAACGGGTGGTTTTTTATTGTTTTTAATCATAAGTCCAGGCCTATTTTTTTTGTTGTAAGCATAAAGATATATTAGGCTTTTTAGCAGGGACAACGAAGTCCCGAAAGAAGTGTTTTTACTTCTTTCGGGTTATTTTTTTTGAGGAATGACATTTATGAGGGGGTAGGTTTAATGTGTGGTATAACTGGCTGGGTTGACTGGGAGGCGGACCTCACCAGTCAGGGACATATCCTGGAGGTTATGGTAGATACGCTTTCCCGGCGGGGGCCGGACGCGTCCGGGACCTGGCTGACCCAGCACGCGGCTATAGGACACCGCCGGCTGGTTGTAGTCGACCCTGCGGGGGGTGGCCAGCCTATGACCCGCAGCCAGGGTGATAAGGTTTATACTGTCACCTATAACGGTGAACTGTATAATACGCTGGAATTGAGGCATGAATTAGAAAACCTTGGCAGCACTTTCCTTACCCGTAATTCTGATACGGAAGTGCTCCTTTTGGCGTATATGCAGTGGGGAACCGCATGTGTTGAGCGATTTAACGGGATTTATGCCTTCGCTATATGGAGTGAGGCTGACCAGTGCCTGTTTATGGCCCGTGACAGGCTGGGTGTGAAACCTCTCTTCTACACCCAGCAGGGCAGTATATTCGTATTTGGCTCCGAGCTCAAGTCACTACTGGCTCATCCTGCGGTACGCCCGGTGGTTGATATTGAGGGCCTGGCTGAGATTTTCATCATGGGGCCGTCACGCACACCGGGGCATGGCATTTACCGAGGGATTGCCGAATTGAGGCCGGGCTGCTGCCTGCTGCATGATCAGAACGGCAGCCGCCTGCGCAGGTACTGGTCTTTGGCAAGCCGCCCCCACCCTGACGATCTGAATACAACGGCCGCCCGTGTCCGGGAGCTTTTTACAGATACAGTTGAACGCCAGCTTGTTTCCGATGTTCCGGTATGCGCATTTTTGTCAGGCGGTCTTGATTCAAGCGCTATTGCAGCGGTTGCGGCCGCGGCTTTCAAGCGGGAGAACACGGGTGTGCTGCACACCTATTCTTTGGACTACGCAGGTAATGAGCGCCACTTTCGCCCGGATTACTTCCAGCCCAACTCCGACGCTCAATGGAGCGGGCGTGTGGCGGATTACCTCGGCACCAGCCACCAGGTGATTGAAATAGATAATTATGAACTGGCTGACGCACTTGTGCCGGCGGCGCTGGCTAACGATTGGCCCGGCATGGCCGACATAGATTCCTCCCTGTATCTTTTCTGCCGGGAAATAAAAAAAGAGCATACCGTGGCCCTTTCAGGGGAGTCCGCGGACGAAGTTTTTGGCGGCTATCCCTGGTTTCACAGCAAGGACGCGGTTGGTGCCAATACTTTTCCCTGGATACGGTTGCTGCGCGAACGGTTTCGTTTTTTCTCGCCTGAACTGGCCGCCGAGCGCGAAGCGCATGCCTATTTTAGCAAGCGCTACAGGGGGACTGTGGCAGAGGATCCCCCCC
>CAZIYV010000086.1:0-4001 GCA_964543575.1 uncultured Pelotomaculum sp. | reverse complement strand
GGAGGCGCTGGAGGCAAACACGTTCCCCTGGTCGCTCGCTCCCGGGCTGCGGGGGAGTGTCGTCTCCGCGGAGGTTCGCTCCATGACCCGTGCCCGCGACTATCTTGGGGACCGCTATGCCCAGGCGCTCGCCGAAGTACCGAAATTGTCCGGCGAAGATGAGGCGGCGCAGCAGATGAGGCGCATGTCGTATTTGAATATCACGCGGTTCATGCAGACACTGCTTGACCGCAAAGACCGGATGAGCATGGGCGTCGGTCTGGAGGTGCGCGTCCCTTTCTGTGACCACCGCCTGGTTGAATATGTCTGGAATATCCCGTGGGCAATGAAGAGCTGCGACAGCATGGCCAAAGGTATTTTGCGCCGGGCACTGGACGGTATGCTGCCGGGTGATGTGCTAAAAAGAAGCAAAAGCCCCTACCCCAAGACGCACAATCCGGATTATTTAGTAGCGGTCCGTGATATGGTCCTGCACATTCTGGCTAATCCAAATTCACCTTTACTGCCGCTGGTAAACGCTGACGCTGTGCGCGAACTGGCCGAATCGGACGGGGCGGCTTTTGATCGGCCCTGGTTCGGCCAGCTTATGCGAGGCCCCCAATTTCTGGCCTTCCTGATCCAGGTGGACGCCTGGCTGCGCACATACCGGGTGTCTATCGTTTAAAATATAAGCTCTCACTTCTAATGAAGTGAGGGCTTTTTTGTTAACAAATTCATGATTCCATGCTAATATTTAAAAAGTCGTATAATTATTTTTATTAAAGGTACGATCTAAACTGGTGAGGTGGGGAGTATTGCTTAAAATAGCTCTGGGACAAATGGAAGTTATGCCAGGCAGGCCTGATTTAAATTGCCGGACCATGCTGGACATGATCGAAGAGGCACGGGCACAAAAGGCTGAAATTGTTATTTTCCCGGAAATGGCCCTGCCCGGGTATTTTCTGGGAGATACCTGGGAGCAGCGGGCTTTCCTGCGGGACTGCGAGGATTACGGCCGGTTCATTGTTGCCGCTTCACGGGATATATGTGTTCTCTTTGGCAATGTGGGAGTTGACTGGAACAAGATAGGCGATGACGGCAGAGTGCGCAAGTACAATGCTTTCTTTATTGCTCAAGACGGCAGGCTACGGGGTGGTGAAAACTACCCTTATCCGTTCAGAATAAAAACTCTGCAGCCAAATTACCGTGAATTTGACGACACCAGGCATTTTTACAGCCTGCGCAAGCTGGCGCTGGAGATGGGCAAGGCGGTGGAGGAACTTCTGCTGCCTGTTGGTATAGAGATGGCGGGAGAGCCTTTTAAACTCGGTTGTATCCTTTGCGAGGACGGCTGGAGCGAGGAATATGCGGTGAAGCCTATCGCAGCCATTCACCGCAACGGTCCGGTCAATTTGTACGTTAACATTTCTGCATCACCTTTCACTTTGGGGAAAAACAACAAGCGCAACCGGGTGTTTTCAAAACAGGTCGCTGCTGCCGGTGTCCCGCTGATCTATGTTAATAATGTGGGAATCCAGAATAACGGGAAAACAGTTTATACCTTCGATGGGTACAGCACTGTCTACGACGCTGCTGGTGAAACAATCGACTACTGCCCGCCTTTCTCAGCGGGGTTGAAAATAGTTGAACTCGATCTGTCGGCCTGTGCGGGAAAGCGGCCAGGTGTTAAAGTGCCGGATGACCGTGATATAGCCAGTATTTATGAAGCTCTTCATTATGGCGTAAGCAAATTTTTGTCTGCCATAGGGATGAAGAAGGTGGTAATCGGGGTTTCCGGTGGTATTGACTCTGCGGTAAGCGCCTGTTTGTACAGTACCGTTCTTGAACCGGAAAACGTGCTTTTGGTTAACATGCCCAGTGTCTTCAACTCACAGACAACCAGGGACTTGGCCACCAGGCTGGCTAAAAATCTAGGCTGCCGGTATACTGTCATGCCGATTCAGGAAGTGTTTGAGTACACAGTCAAACAAATTGGACAGACACCGGTAGTCAACCTCAAAGATAATAGTGAGTTCAATCTGAATGTATCACCTTTTGTCTCGGAAAACATTCAGGCGCGCGACCGCTCGGCCAGGATTCTGGCGGGTGTGGCGGCGGCCTTTGGCGGTGGTTTTACCTGCAACGCCAATAAAAGCGAAATGACTGTGGGATACACAACACTGTATGGTGATCTGGCCGGTTTTCTGGCTGCTTTGGCCGATCTTTGGAAACACCAGGTTTATGAACTTGCCGCATATCTTAATGAACATATATTCGGCAAGGAAGTAATTCCCGCCAAGATGATCGACCTTGTGCCGAGCGCCGAGCTTTCTTTTGAACAGGATGTAGATCAGGGCAAGGGTGATCCGCTTGTTTATCCCTACCACGACTATCTTTTCCGGTCTTTCATGGAGCGCTGGAACAGGGCTGCCCCTGAAGATATCCTGACCTGGTACGTCAAAGGTGTTTTAGAAGAAAAAATCGGCTGCCGGCCAGGGCTGGTGGGACAGTTGTTTACCGGTCCCGCCGGGTTTATCGATGACCTGGAAAGATGGTGGAAGCTTTACTGTGGCATGGGCGTGGCTAAAAGAATTCAAGCCCCGCCGGTTCTGGCGGTGAGCAGGAGAGCTTATGGCTTTGACCACCGCGAAGCCCAGAATCAAATCCATTTTACTGCCGGTTATTTGAAGCTGAAAAGGGAATTGATGAAAAAAAAGAAGTCCAGTAATCTATAGTCGGATTGATTCCCGGAATTTGCATTAGAGAATTCCTTCTTAAATATGACTACTAACCAATAATTTAAAAAGCTTTAAAAGCGAATAAAATTTATTGTCTCTACTCTGAAAATATCTTCTGGGCTGCCTAGAATATGTAGGTGCGAATTCATTCGCACAAATGTCACAATGGACTCAAACAAGTTCGGCGCTAACGCGCCTTGTTCGATTGAATAGAACCTGCATCGCTGATTTTTCGTCCTCTGCTGGTGCCACAGCAGCGGCATGTTTGTCTAAGAAGAAAAACGATTAATTTATTTTATTTAATATATTGACTATATTTATTTAATAAGGTTGTCTAATAGTACATAAGTTTTTAATTATTTAGATAATTCTTTCTAAAAAATTTTGACTTTTAGCAGGAATCTAATTAATAATACAGAATACAACTATAAAATCCTAATGTTGCTTTTTAGTTGCCCAACTTCAATCTGGAAAATTTTTCATCAAGTTGTCAAATAAGTCATAATATTTCACAACAGCTTAATATTGACATCGTGTTGGGCAAAACCGTTCGAAAGCCGGTGACGCAAAGCTATGGGTCTAAAGCCAGATGAAAGAGGCTATGATTGCCAGGCTGCAAGGACTTTGACTCTACTGGGGTGGGTATAGTCTATTAGATTATGCTTATCCTTGTTTTTCTTTTTTAGGCTGTATATAACATAAGAATTAAATATTATATTCTCCGAGCGCTGATTAACCTAAACATTAGTGCATGGTTTGCAGGCCTTTAGGGTGCAATAGGAAACTCTTGCGCCTCCCATTGCGGAAAGGAGGAAAAGCCTTTTTTGGCTTTTCCTCCTTTTGTTTTTAAAATTGTATCTCCTCAATAAAATAAGAAAAAGATGAAATGCCGAAACTCTATAAAATTATTTTCGGCAGCAGGGGGTATAACTCGTTTATTTTAAACCAATCTTCCATTTATAGGCATATATGTTACGACCAGCCTTTTATTGTTTTATAAGGTGAGTTATATAGTACCTTTTCACCGCAGTTACTGGTGAAATTAAAGGGTTTCTACCTGACAAGTTTAAGAAGCCGAGGGGGTGATAAGCGC
This sequence comes from uncultured Pelotomaculum sp., assembly GCA_964543575.1. GTDB lineage: Bacteria > Bacillota > Desulfotomaculia > Desulfotomaculales > Pelotomaculaceae > Pelotomaculum_B. The sequence continues at coordinate 191 of CAZIYV010000086.1, read as the reverse complement.
CTTTTTTAAGATTTTGAAAACAAAAAGGAAAGGAGTGGTGTGGCCAACTGTTGATAGTATGGCGAAGATAGCCAACTGCAGATTTATTTATAAGCTCATATGAGGAGAGTATTAGAAGAAAGCAATTTTAACATTATTTTAGTAAAAGGGGGTTTTACAAATATGGCCAATCCTCCAGTAATGACAGTATG
>CAZIYV010000085.1:0-13999 GCA_964543575.1 uncultured Pelotomaculum sp. | reverse complement strand
AGGAATTCAAAGTGGTTTTTGAACAGGCAGAAGCGGTTTTCAGGGAATTCAGGGAAGTCAGGGACCTGCTTGAAAAACTGGGTTATGTAAAGGACAGGGAATTTTACCCCCGTGGTATCTTCGCACTGGAACTGCACGTGCAGGAAATTCTGGTTACTGAACTGGCCTTTTCAGGCTTAATCGAAGATGCCGAACCGGCCGAAGTGGCAGCTTTCCTGGCCGGTGTGGAATTTGTTCCCGGCAAGAATAACTTCACGGCCAAGCTGGATCTGCCGGCTTCTCATGAAACATCCGCCATTAAAAGAGAGCTTTTAAGAATGGGTGTGCCGGAGAAGTTTTGCGTCTGGTCAAACATACCGGGATCGCTGGCTTACGCCTGGTATAACGGGGCGAGTTTTGCCGAGCTGCTGGAGATGTCATCACTGCAGCCAGGCGATATATTCTCGATCTTCAGAAGGGAAATCGACCTGCTCCGTCAGATAGAAAGGGCTGCTGCGGGGAACACTAATTTAGCGGAGAGGGTGCGGGCTATCAAAAGCCGCCTTGACCGCGAAGAAATCGCCCTTAGCTTTTAAAATCAAATTGTATAAAACCGACTGCCAATCCGTTCCGGTGTTCGGTTGAAACCGAACCTACAGTTTTATCCTGTTGCTGGTGCGCATTAGCAGCAGATGAATATCTGGACCTGCAAAATATCTGACAACCGGCGAAATTGTAGCTGCGAATTCATTCGCACATGTATTTCTTCGACAGTATCCTTATAGCAAATAATAGTTATATATCAGTGAGGTTTCGTTTTCAGATGATGAACTCTATCTGGGTGTACCGCCTGTACGATGTGGCGGAGGAAATCAGACTGGAACAGGTAGAAAGAATCCTGGCCCGTGATCACCAAACCTCAAGAGCACGGCTATCCAGGGTCAAACCCAAATCGGTTCAATTCAAAAATCCGCCGGTGGCGGTTGAACTGGGTGAATACCCTGTGACCATTGGCCGGCAAAGTGTTAAAACTACTTTTGCGGGCAAGATTTACGATCTCGGAGTAATCTGCATAATTATGCGTGTGCCGCTGCCTGTAAGCGCAAGTTATGAAGATATCAAGAACCTGGCCGTCGATCTTTATAACGATGAAAATATCGAAACTTCCTTTGTCAGGATGCTTGATATAATCCGCAAAGCCATTGCCGGTGCGCTGGTTAAAGAGGACTACAACGGATTTATAGAGGATTTCACCGTTTATTATTTCCAGAAGTGGGACCAGGGTTGGGATCCTGTCCCCCTGCTCCTGGCCGAACCGGAACCAGTAAGCGATCAGGTCCGCCGGGAGACTCTCCGAAATTCTTTTTCTTACGGCCTTGAGGACCTGGCCATCATTACCTGGGACTCCGCCCTGGTCTATGATTCAGCCGGAAGCACCGATATACCCGACCTGCTCGAATTTGCCAACTCTCAACTGCTGGAACTGCGCTATTACGACGACCTTCTTACCGGTCAAATGGAAAAGATGTACAACGCCATAGAAGAAGCGGAAAAAACCGCCAGCATCAGGCGCCTGGGCCGATACCGGCGGATTATGAACCAGCTGACCGAATTAATTGCCGACGTTACCGAGATCACCGAACGCATAGACAATTCACTGAAAGTAACTGAAGACGTATTCTATGCCCGCATCTACGGCACCGCTCTCTCCATCTTCCGCACCAAGGCCTGGGAAGAAAGCATCCACAGGAAGATCGACATCATCACCCAGAGCTACACCATGCTCAGCAACCGTATCATCACCCAGCGCTCCGAGATCCTTGAGCTGACGATCATTGTCCTGATCATGCTGGAAGTGGTACTGGGCGTGCTGGGGGTCATGAAGTAACTATGCACCGGTTAAAGGCTCCGGGTTACCAGGCTTTACTCCTTGATCAGGCGAAACCCTGGACATAGAGGCCAGGCCGGTGATTGTGCCCAGGCCCACTGCAGGCAGCATTTTTAAAGCACCTGCCCGGTAAAACCGGTGCAGTATATTTTGCATCCTACCCCAAAAATCTGGCGGTAGCGGTTGCAGGCGAACTCATTCGGGTTAACTACCACGATTTCCCTCTTCTTGTCAGGCGCGTTTAAGGCCCTTTTGATGGTGGCGATAATTGAGGTGTCTGAGGTCTCCAGGGAATAGCCGATGACGATCAGCCGGTCAGAGCCGCTTATAGCGCCGACCGCACCGTCCCAAATGTTTTGCAGCCTGCTTATCTTATAAGACTTGTACAGGGTGGGGGCAATGATAATGGCCTGGGGGTTCCCCCCCCCGCAATAAGGACAGATTATGTTATTGCTGCTGCCAAACAAGAGATGGGCCACTTTTTCCTCGTGCTCTGATATTTCCCCGCAGAGCGGGCAAAAAGACCAGTTTAGCGAGCCGTGCAGTTTATATAGGGGGATTTTTTGGCCTGATGCAAGATGGTCACCGTGCCTGCCGTAAAAACCGTATTCCAGAGTGTAGCCCGCCCCACGAAGCGCTTTGTCCAGGACTATGTCATAATTAAGCGAAATAAAAGTGGGCAGCTCTTTGTCTCTTTTCAGCACACCGGCGATAAAAGAATGATGTATCCCCTCATGCGGCGGCAGTGACCTGTCCAGGGTCATGCTGATCAGTTTTACCAGCGCGTTCTTTAAATCGAATAACCTTGGACTGGAAAAACGCCTGGAGAAAGCCTGGTTGTGCAGTAAATACCAGTCCACGATATTAAATAATTCATCTATACCGGGGTAACGGTCCAAATCCGCGGCAGCGTTTATTTTTGTCCTGTGACCGTAAAAGTGCTCCAAAAAATCCCACACGATGTCGAGATCTTTTTCATTGCGTTCTTCTTTAAAATAGCCGTAAGCAACCCGCAGGAAGTTGAGCACAACAGGCGCCCCTTCGGCGGCGGAAGCTCCGGCGCCAAAAACATAGACTGTTTTCACTGCTTTCAGCCTCCAAGAAAAGATATCAATTCTCTGTTGACACTCCCACGGCTAAAGCCGGTGGGATTCTTGGGTGGTAGTCGGGAGTCAGTTTCCAGTATCCGTAGTTCCCCCAAGTTCAGGGCTATGCCAGTAGCCCGTCCTAGACCAGAGCATATAGCTGTCTAGGCTGGCAGACTGTTACCATCTGCCACAGTTGCAGAAATTATATTAATCGCGCCTAACCTGTCGCGATGTGTTTTATATCCGCAACTGCATTTATATTTTCTATCATTGGCTTTATTCAGTTCTCCACATATAGGGCATTTCTGACTCGTATGTTTTGGGTTTACGTACTCAACCTTAATGCCAAGCAAAAAAGCCTTATATTCTATATATTGAGCCAGGCGATAGAAACTCCAACTGTGCAAATTCTTTTCGTTTTTACGGCTTGTTCTTGCCGTCTGACGTATGCCGGAAAGTTGCTCTAATCGAATTATTACAACATTGTACTCTTGTGCAAAATTGACGATTTGACGGCTGATTTTGTGATCTTGGTCTTTCATCCAACGCTGTTCTTTATCACGCCTCTTACGAATAGCAGCCAGATTTTTAAGTTTGCCAAGCCTTCTACGGAGAGACCTGTGTTTTCGCTTGATGAATTTGTTCTGCCTCCCATTGCCGAAAAACTTAGTTTTACCGCTTTCGACAACAGATACAGCAGGGATTTTAAGGCCCAAGTCCACGCCCATAACTTTATCTGCTTCGGTCTTTTGCGCTAAAGTGTCTACGGCTATCTGAGCTATGTATTTACCGGATTTTTGCGTGATACGCAGGCTGCCAAATTTGCCGGTTAATCGCATTTGTTGATATTCAGTCAGAACAGCTTCAACTTCAATACGTTTTGACTTGCCTGCAATAATTACAGGGAACGAGAGAATATTGTCTTTTAGAGAGTAGTTTTGGTTATTCCATATCGCTACAGGCTTTTTGAGGGTAGGCACTTTAACTTCTTTTTGGTCTTCGGGCTTTAATCTAGCATTAACACGAACTGCTTTCTTGTACTTTACAAAAACGCTCTTGGCATCTCGGATAGCTTGGTTTTTTACAGCGCTCGGAAGGTTGGCGGCTACATCTTTGCTTGTGTATTTAAGACTTTGGTCGGCTGTAATATAATCCGAAACAACCTGATTGACCAAACCAATATACTCTGCTGTTGTTATTCTGAGCTGTTTTGACTGTTCTTTTGTCGGCTGGAGCTTGATTTTTACGGTGATTTGTATATCATCACCCCCTTTTCTTTTGTTCTGCAATTTCCACCCATCCAAGAACCTCTTATATGACCAGCGTACGGCGACGTAAAAACGGTCCATCAGGTTGTTGAGGTAGATTTTCTCCTTTTCGTTAATTTTGAGGATGACGCCTCTAACTGTGGTCTTCAACGGCAGCCACCTCCAAAAAACCTGCTTTACTTGGCCACATTTTCAAGATCCTTAAAACCTGATGGGACGTTAATAAATTTATCCATTGACACCACTCCTTACCATTATTCTAACAAAACATGTGTTCGTGTCAATGGTTTATTTTATACATTGGTTTACATGTTCAGTCTTACTTATCTATTTTGTAGCAGTTGCTTCCTCCTTCCAAGGGAAAACCTGTCCTGTGCTTATTCTATCATTAACAAGGGATAGTGGTATAATACTCCTCGCTGATTTTTCTGCTTTTAATACAAATTGAATCCTCCTGTGAAAAAAATGACCACTCAGGTTCACGATACTGAGTGGTTTGGTTATTTATCTCATTCCTCGACTACAGGGCCATTATCAGCAAACCCAAGTTGGCTCCCTTGCGGAGCCAACTGAGCTGCTTCAATTTATTCAGCGGGCACGTCTCGCATACGCCTGATGACCAGGAAAACCGCGCCAAAAGCCATGCTGGCCGCCACGATGCTGATGAGAAATCCTACTACCGGGATTTTGCCCAGCAGGATCAGCCCCGCAAAACCGATCATTAAGGGGAAAATCGGGTGTATCCGGCCTTCCCAGTTGAAGCGCCGGGCGAGGTAGCGGCCAACAGCATCCCCGGCAATGATTTTCCCGGCGTACAGCAGCGCTGCATAGGCTGCCATCAGGGCCAGGGAAAGAGGTATACCCACTACTGTAATAAGCAGGAGCAGGGAAGCCAGCGGGGTAACCAGCAGGAATAGGAATCCCCATCCCAGTGCGGACCAGGGCGTTTGCAGTGTGTTCCGATTGAGGCCGGCCCAGATACGCGGAAAGATCAGGGCAAGTACGCCCCAGACGAGAACTCCCGCGATAAACCAGATCAGTTGAAACACCCAGTTGACACCCACGGGGCGGGGCAACTCTCTTCTGGCATGCTCGATCTGCTCCCATTTTGTTTCTCCGGCGATTTTTGCTTCCGGTGACACTGAGGCCTGGTTGGGCGAACCGTAATGGAGTTTACCCGCAATGCTCCCTGACGGACCTACCTTCAAATCTTCTACCTCCCAAAGCCGAACATCGTTTCCGATCGGGCCGTTCAAACTTATGGTCCCTCCGGAACCCAGTACCTGGCGGTCTACCACACCGGACAGCGAAGCACTGCCGACGAAAATCAGTAGATCCTTGTTTACCCTGGAACCTTCCAGCAGCCTGACTTCGTTGGCAAACGCGCTGAAACTCTGCCCCAGTTCACCTCTAAGGTCTATATCCGCCCCCGCGCAGCGGATATCACCAGTTATATCCCCGTTAATCCTGACCGTTCTGCCTGCGGCAAGCAGGTCTCCGTCTATTCTGCCGTTAATAGTGATATTCTGCCCGGCCGCAAACACGTCGCCGTCCACATCGGCGTTCACTACCAAGCTTTCGCCGGCTAAAAAGAGCGGCCCCTGAATTCTACCTTCAGGTACCGTAACCATGTCCCCGCTCTTGACTTCATATGCTCCGGCAGACGCGGCCAGGGAGAACACGAACAGGGCAATCATTACCAGCACGATCAACTTGTGCCTGGTTTTAAACATGAGCGCTTCCTCCTTTAAATAATTTAAACTGTACCCACAGCATACAAATGAACAGTATCGCCAGGGCGGGCAGGACAGGTTTGCCCTTCAGGGCGGCGTCCGCCAGACCCCTCAATATTTTTACGGCTGTGAAGCCAAATTTTACAAGCAGCCCCTGACCCAGAAAGAGGGTTAGGACAGCGCGCAGCTTCTCAAGCAAAGCAAACCAACCCGCGCTGTGCGCCAAAAATATTCCAACCGGGCCAAGCGCCAGTGTGAAAAACCAGAGCCACTTCCCGGAACTGTCATTTTTCGCGGTCAACCGGCGCTCAACAGCTGCTGCCAGGTCAGGCGCCAGAGGGGTTGCGGCGAGGGCTGACGCGATAAAAGCCTCTTCCTGCCGAAGTCTGTTCACTATTTCTCTGCACTCAGGACACTGCCCCAGGTGCTTTTCAAATCCCTCCAACTCTGCCGCAGGCAATTCTCCGTCAACAAATAGCTCCCATTCAAACTGATTTGCGCACTGCATTATTAATCCCCCCACCTCCTCCATCTTCTGAAAGCCTCTTCCTGAGCTTTTCCCGCGCCCTGTGCAGTCGCGTGCCTACTGTGGCTTCCGGCACGCCGAGAACGGAGCTGATTTCAGTATAGCTCAACTGCTGGTAGTAGCGCAGAAACACAATAACTCTCTCCTGTTCAGGCAAACCGGCCACCGCCTGCCTTACTTCAGCCTGTTCATCAGCCTCCACAACCGCCTCCTCGGGGCTCTGCTCCTGACGGGCCTGCCTCTCGTAAATCTTGGGAAGCAGCCGGCTGAGAGTTTTTCGCCTGCGCAGGACGTCCAGGCAGTGATTATATGTTACCCGCATCAGCCAGGCACGGAAATTCTCCAGGGAAATTTTTTCAGGGGTTGCATAGAGCCGGGCGAAAATATCCGCGGCGGCATCCCGCGCCTCGTCTTCTTTATGAAAGATGTACAAGGCCAGCCGGTACACATCGGGTCCACACAGGGAAGCCAGGGCTGCGGCGGCTTGGCGGTCCCCGGAACTGGCCCGCGTAATCAGCCTGGTATCAACTTCTTCCAGCTCTATCACCCCCTTCCATTTAGCTTCTCACTTCTCATTCAGCTTTTCACTATCTTAACGGATAACCTGCTTAAAATCTTCCCTGAAAAATAAAAAAGTAATTCAATAACATTATATTACTCGCAAACTCCTGGTAATTTATTTCATTTATAAGCGTCTGAAAGCCGGCCCTCAAACATTTGAAGCACAGTTCTGCCGCACGGCAAAAGCTATGCTTCGATAATAAAACATTTCAATAAGATCTTTTTAAATCATATAAAGTCATAAAATAGATACCACTCTAATATATAGATTCGTAAGAAACATCTGCCATATTTAGCTGGGGGCGCATAATATGAACGATTTATCACTGATGATTGAAAGGTGCGAATCACTGAACGGGCTTATGGACAAGGCTGCCAAGCCTATTGTGGCCGTTTTGGGTTCTTTTAACTCAGGCAAGTCCACCCTGGTAAACCGTTTGCTTGGACAGGAGATCAGCCCGGTGGGGATTATCCCCACCACTTCCTGCCTGATATGTTTTGATTACGGACTTTCTTTTAAGGCATCTTTTGCAGGTTCGCATAAAAAAACAATATTTTTTGAACCATCTCACCTGCATTCTTTTTTGACCCGGGAGAAATTTTCAGGTGGCAGGCTGAACATTCAATTGCCCTCACCCCTTTTGAAAAAGTGCCGTTTAATAGATACTCCCGGCATTGATTCACTTAACAAAGACTCAAGCGAACTGGCAGAAAAAGCGGCGAGGGACGCTGACATAATAGTCTACCTTTTTCACCAGAGGGGTATTGAGGACCTAAACCAGTTGTTCCTGTCCAGGCTGGCTAATCTCTGGAAAAGCAAAAGCTTAAGCGACATATCATTCTGGCTGAATTGCAACCTGGGCATAAGCGATGGCACTTCCCTGGCGGCAACCAGGACAGCGCTGAGAAAAATCTTTATCAGCCCGGTCAGGATTAACACCATAAACACCTTTGAACAGGATAATATTGAGACCCTGCGCCTCTTTCTGGAGTTGGAACTAACCAGGGCAACCTTCCGTCAGGCCTCGCAAAGTCTGAAAAGAACTGACCTTGAAATCCCCGCAAGAATTAAAAAAATCTCCAGAATAAAGGACGAAGCGCTTTTTTTATCGGAGTTCTGGAGAGTTAGTGAAATTTCCCGGGCGCTTATAGATGCGGGACAAGTCATTCACTCCATCCCCGCATTCTCAAAGGAACTGGATAAACGATTTAATTTAATGAATTCCGCCAATCTCGGAGAAAAGAATAATAACCCCGCAGGAAAAGCCTTCCGCCCTCGTGCAGTGGACATCAGGGAAAACCGCCAGGCACTTTTAGATTTAATAGGTCACTTGTTAAGCGAAAACCAGGCCAGAGATTTTATAGACCGGCCTGCGCTGGAAAAACTACACGGCCAGATAGCGGAAGAAAGATTTACCGTGGTGATGTCTGGTGGTTTTTCAACCGGCAAGTCAACCTTTATCAACGCGCTGTTGAAAGAAAACATCCTGCCGGCCGGAGACGGGCCGACAACCGCTGCGGTTACTACTATTGTCAGCGGCAACCGGAAAAGAGCAGCCATACACACTCCTCTCCAGACGGTGATCAGAATCTATGACCGGGTCGGGGATGACGCCGTCCTGAACTCCGGGGAAACAACAGCCCTGGAGAAATTGGTTGCATCCGGTGATTCCGCTATCTTCTCCTATGAAGCTTGCGTGGACGGGCAGTTTACACCGGCTGACAGGACACAAATAGCCGGGATGCTCAGAGAGGCCAAGGATCTGTTTGCAGCCGGAGCTTTTGCCGGGACTGGCGCTGCTCCAGAAGTCTTCAGACGGCTCCCGGAGAAACGGCTCAAAAGGAAAAAAGTGCTGCAAAAAGTCAGGGTGACTTTTAGAAATCCCGGCTCGCGGTGGTTTGAGCTGGAATTTCCAGCTATGCTTCAGTCTTTCTGGAACTCTATGGGACCAGACAGCAGCTTCATGATCGAAAAAGTGGAAATTGAGCATCCCTCCGATTTTTTGGAATTAGCGGTTCTGGTCGATACTCCTGGGCTTGACTGGATTCGCAAGCACCATTGCGAGAAAATAGCCCGGTCTATCCTGCAAGGCGACGTCTACCTGTTTTTTTTAAACGCCAAACACATCCTTAATCAGATGGACAGGGATAATTATCAAGAGTTTTTCTGCTCCCGGCAGGCTGGTATGGAAGAAGACTCTATTAAAGAAAGCGGCAGGTTCTTTTATGTGATCAACTTTGCCGACGCCCTGAGCATCTCACAACGTGAAACGGTTTATAATTTCGTGATGAATTCGCTGTTAGATAGAACCGGCGGACCTAAGCCCAAGATTTTTCTGATTTCGGCCTTACAAGGGCTCACCGGGGAAGAGAGCGGTATGGGCGCCCTGTTAAAAAATTTGGAGCAAAGCATTCTAACCTACCGCGGCAGGGGCTTTTACCTGGCCAAGGCAAACGAGCTTTACGCCATCCTGGATTCAGCAACCCGGAAAATAAACTGCCGCTGCCTGGATGGGCAGCTTTCCAGTGAGGCAAAAAAGAACCTGCGTCAGTCACAGGAAACTCTAAGAGAATCCAAGAGAAAGCTAAAAGATATCCGGAACATAATTTTCAATGCCGGGAGGTTTTGATTTTAGTGGAAAACGCACGGCTTTTGGACGAGCGGCTGAAGAGAATTATAGGTGAAGTGGGCTATCGCACCGGTGGTGAAATAAAGAAGAATCTCTTACAGGAAGTGGAAAAAAGCTTCATTAGCGTATTGGAAGCGCATTCCCGCAGGGAAACCATCAGGCTGCTCAGTTTATTTAGTGATGTTGTAAATAAAATTTAACAAAAAAGGAGGTGCAGTAGTGAATTTGAAAACCGATGGGTTGGTTGTTGAAAAAGCAGGCGATGAACTAATTCAGAAAATGCTCACAGATATCCTTCTAGGCTTAAAAACAAGGCTGGTCAAACCTGTGCTGGAGGGCAACTCCAGAATAGCCGGGCGCCTTGATGAGCTTGAGGTTCAGAACCAGGCCAGATTGGCGGAACTTATGGAGAGGCTCGAAGTACTTGAAAAAGAAGTACAAAAATTACCCCTGGTTATCCTGGCTGCCTTAAGAGACGCTATTAACCAGGCCGGGGGAGGAACCCCCGATGAAAGTTGAGCGGCCGCAGCAGCAATCGGAACTGGTAAAATCGCTGGCCTCAACCATCCACAAGAAGATGGTTGCGCCCTCAGCCGATAAAATGGACATCTTTAACAGGGAGATAAGTGAAATCAACCAGAAGTTCGCCGCCATGGAACACACTCTTACCCAGTTGGCTGCCGCGCACGGAAAAACCAGGTCTATCGCTGTTTTCACCTCGGCGGGGGCGGTCCTGCTGGGCCTGGCTCTGGCCTGCCTGGTTTTTTTTAGAATATGAATCTGAGGCCCCGCGCAAGCGGGGCCTGGGCAAAAACTGTTATTCTCTCTTAATGCCCCGTCTGAGTCTGGTAGGTCTGCTGTGCCTGGGTCATTGTGTGCTGCTGCATCACACGGGCAGGATACCATCCTTTTTGATTCAAATACTGTAATAATTCAAAGGCCATCTCAACACAAGACTTCGACGCGGTTGAAAGAAAGTTGCGAAGCTGCGGTTCCGTGCAAATAAAGGCGGCATTTGTGGATCTAACAGCGCCGCATTTATGAAAAATCATAGCACCTGTGGCAATAGCGCGGTCGTTTAGAGAAGTCGCCTCTGGACCGGTAACCGCCGGAGGTACATGCTGTATACCGTATTTCGGCTGTCCTTCCATGGTTGTTCCACCTGTCTGTGTTCCCATAACCGCCCGGGAAATCCCGGTTATGTCGATGCCCTGGCTCTGCGACAGATTCACATTGGCGTTGTATGAGTCAATCATATGCCGCTGCTGGCGTTCGAGTATCCTGCGCAGTTCGGGGTCCTGACAAAAATTTAGATACATGGCGTAGTGTTCGATCATGCATACCGATTCATTTAAGACTTCGTGCATTTCCATTGATTCCTGTGTTTCTAATCTCATTTATTCTACCCCCAGTTCGTATTCTAGGATTCATGATATATTCTGTTATTGGATTCAAAAATTATACCAACCCCATAAAAAAAAGCGGCAGCGCCGCTTTTATCCACCCTTATGTTTCCGCTCTCTTTTAATTAAGAAATATACAAATGCTGTCGCACTTGAAATGACCAGAACTTTAACAATAAAACTCAGTGTTTCAGCTTTAAACCTGGCTTTCTCCTCTTTGAGTTTAACTGCCGGATCTGACTTTAAATCAATATACGCTCCTTTTGTTTCAAACTGAACCAGTTGTTTTTCCAGCTTCGTCATCTTCTCGTCATGCTTGGCTATACTGCCCATGAAGCTTATTACCTGAATGGCAAGAAATGCAATAGCAAATAAAATTAAAAGCACACGCGGATTATTCACTAAAATTCCCCTTTTTATAGTAATTCCGGGCGAAGCTGTTTTTATTAAATCTGCATCAAACGAAAAATAACAAGACAAAAAATAAAGGCAACCTCTAAAATAGTCCTTAACCTGTTTTTCTATCCAAATTATAAACTACAATCAAGCATAAAACAATTTTTATATAAGCAGCACTTCTAAAAAATATTTATCTATATTTTAGTTAATTGCATCTATTACCTAATTGCTCTTTTCCTCTATTTCCTGCCTCACAGATTCAGGTATCAGATCACCGACCAGACCGGTGGCAAGGCATATATAGGTATCTGCAGCGCCGTAATAAACCAGGATTTCGTCCCCGGCATCCAGCACTTCCTTATCATTAGCCGGTACCGCACCGCAGGTGAAAACGACATTTGGCACCCAACTCTCCCCTTCCCTGCCGATCTCATGCTCTGTTTCCGGAGACAGGACCGGGTTTGGCGAACGGTAGAGCAGGCGCTCCGGATTGGCGAGGTCGGCCAGGATAACACCCAGTCGGTACACCCTGTTCCGGTCTACACCGTGGTAGATAAGCAACCAGCCGTATTTGGTCTTGATGGGCTGGGAACCTGCGCCTATCTTTAAGGAGTCCCACATCCGTCCCGAACGCGGCCCCAGGATAATGGAGTGCTTTTCTTTGGGAGCCGGAAACTCGATCTTATCCAGGTGCGTCACCCATATGCTGGGCTCTATCCGGTGGTAGATTATATATTTGCCGTTAAATTTATCCGGAAACAGTATTGCGTCCTTGTCCCAGATATCCTGGAAGGCAAGGCCCTTTCTTTCCCACTTGTCAAACCTTTTGTTCAACAGGTCTTCCAGCCTGATAGCGGCGGCCGAGATCTGCGCAATGTTACCGTCGTAGGCGGTGTAAAGCATATATATCCTATTGTCGATTATGGTCACCCGCGGGTCTTCGACACCCTTTTTTTCCGTCCTGTCCTGTGGCACGAACACAGGCTCCGGCAACCTCTCCAGCACATTGTAGCCGTCCGTTACGGCCAGCCCGATCCGTGACACCTCATCATCTCCGTACGCCCGGTAGAGAAGGTAGACCCTGTCTTTTACCCGGAAGGCCGCCGTGTTTAAGACATACTTGCTTTCCCACGGGTGCTCTTTGATTGGACTCAGCACCGGATTGCCAGCGTACCTGATCAGGGGCATCGCCGGCGGGTAATTATGAGATTCCTGCACAACTACATTCACATCTTTTGGCCTTATGCCCATAAGGACGTCCAAAAGGTTTTCGCTGGCCCTGCCCTCACCGATGAGCTGGATCACCATCTTCATGATCTCGCGCTGGTCGTAGCCCAGCTCTTCATATACTTCCTCCAGGAATTCGTGGTTGAACCACTTCTCCTCGACGTGGCTGGAAAGCGGGGTGGGAACACCCTTGCCGCCCTTGTAGCTGTAACTGGCCCAACTCCAGGCCGAGCACGGCAGAAATGTGCCGTCGGCAAGGATCTGACTTAATCCGTAGCCATCGCACATAATATTTATCAACCGTGCCCTTTCGTTGTGACCGGCGTCAGCCAGCCTCTGTGACAACGCCCGGAACTGTCCGACCAGCGCGCGGTGGTGGAGGTTTTCAAATATATTGTGCGGGGAGAAGGCAGTGGTCTCGTAACGACCAATAAGGGAATTGCGGATCTTGCCACCCAGGTTTTTTCTCTCCCTGGCGTAAGTTCTCCAAAGGATGTCGTAGTTTTCGGCGATCATAACGTGCCTGACTAAAAAGAGGCAGAAGCGCAGCTTCGGGTAGTCCCCCCCCATACCTTTATTAAGGGGCCTGACCACAATCCTGGAAGTTAGCTTGTTGAGGTCGGAGATATTCCCCAGCTTCACCGTATCGTCTAGTACCTTCTTGCCCAGTATGATCGGCTTGATCTCCACCTCTTCCATTCCGTCCGGTCTCAAATTGTCCAGCATCCACAGAAGCGCCGACCTGTCCCCGTACTTCCTGGTCTCAACCAGGTTGGCCAGACTGACGGCATACCTGACGTCCATTTTTTTAATGAGTTGCCTGGGGGTCTTGCATCCCGCCGGGATCATCACATTGAGCGGCGGGAAGCGGATCAGCATATCCCTGAAAACCTCGTCTTTAATGGAATAGGTCCTGGGAGAGTGAAACGACCGGAAAAGTTTGTCTACTACCTGCTCTGTTCCTTCCTCTGTGTACAGGTTCCCCGGCAGCAGCCATTCCATAGTCTTTTCCAATTCGCTCATGAATTCTTTCATACGCTTGATTATCGTTCCGGAATCGGCGTTTCCCGACGTTTCCAGCCCGTCGTGGATAAAGGAACCGAAAGCTTCCTGGTAACGGGACTGGAGGCGGTTGAACATTTCTTCTGAAAACACAACCTTGCCTTTCCGCCCCTCTATGCTTTTGGGCAGAACAATTGGTATGCCTGGTATGAATTCCAGGTAGTCGGCCGGGATAAGGGGCGGCTTCGTTTCCAGAGCCTTCTGACCCCACATCAGCACAAACTTCTCCCTCAGC
>CAZIYV010000084.1:0-14075 GCA_964543575.1 uncultured Pelotomaculum sp. | reverse complement strand
TTTCCGGGGTTGAGGAAAACCCGCGCAAGAAGAACCCCGCCATGCTCAAGGCTCTGATGGAGGGGTTGGGAGATGCTGAGGGGCTATAAGAATAACGCTATGCCCCGAACAGGTTTGTACGGTATCATCCATAAAGGGATGGGCATGCTTGAAGCATGCCAGTTGTACCATTATCGTACCTGTTCAGGGAACCTCCTGGGCCTCGCTGCTGGTATCTTCAAAAAGAATTAAAATCACCGGTAAGGCCCCCTATATTATTGACATAAACATTACACAACATTAGAATACGACTATGCGTAAACAAGAAGATCAGGTTTTGGCGGCAATCCCGGGAAGGGAATGGTCCTACCGCTGGCTGATAGGACTTGTGAATTTCTTGCTCAGTTTTGCTATCCAGAGCTCTATTATCTTTATCCCGCTGCTGGGGGCGCAACTGGGCGCCTCTGATTTTCAGGTGGGGTTAATTGGCTCCTTTTACGGGGTAGCTTTTTTATCATCTTCGCTATTCTCAGGCTGGAAATCGGACACCCTGGGCAGGCTTGTTTTTGTGCGGTGGGGGCTTTTGATCAGCAGCGCGGCCTTTGCGCTTCAATTGGTAGCCCACAGTGTTCTGATCCTAATGGCTGTTCGCGCGGCTGTGGGATTTTCCCTCGGCTTAGCCACCGCCGCGATCATAGCCTACGCGTTTGAATCCGGCGTAAACATGGGCAAGTACAGTTCCTACGGGTCTTTGGGCTGGATCTTCGGGGCACTGGCAGCGGCGCTTATCGGTGAAATCGAGATGCTTTTCTGGCTCAGCTTTATATTCTGCCTGCTGGCCTTTTTACTCTCCCTGGCCTTCCAAAAGGCGCCCTCATACAATTTCCCCAACCCGCCCAACCTCTGGCATGTCTTGCGGCGTGATTACCGGATTTACCTGGCTGTCTTCCTGCGGCACCTCGGGGCAACCGCTGTGTGGATAATCCTGCCGCTGTACCTGGCCTCTTTAGGTATGGATAAGTTCTGGATAGGTTTTTTATGGGCGGTAAATTTCGTTGTGCAGTTTTTAGTCATGCGTGAGTTGGAGCGTTTTTCGGAATATAAAACTTTTTTTAACGGCCAATTGCTGTCTGTTCTTGTTTTTGCCGCCTTTGCTTTTGCCACCAGCCGCCTCTACCTGGTTGTGATTATGATCTTATTAGGGGTATCCTGGTCCTGCCTCTATGTCGGGGCGCTGCTGATCGTCCTGCGCAGCGGGGAAGAAAAGGGAACTGCAGGGGGCATTTTTCAATCCACATTAAACCTTTGTAATTCGGTAGGCCCTCTTTTGGGCGGTCTGATTGCCCAGGGCTGGGGTTACCGCGGGGTCATGTACTTCGCCGCCGCCCTTGGTCTGGCGGGTATGCTTATAGCTGTACCGGCCAAAAGGAAAATGCCAGGGAACTAGCGGTTTTCAAACCCCTGCAACATCGCTTTGACGTTTTTACCCAGCACTTTGTGATTATAACCACCTTCCAGAACCGCAAAAAACCTGTCACCGCATACTTTCCTGGCATTGCTGGAAATCATCCGGCCGATAGTGGTGAAGTCTTCCGTTGAGTAAATCAGGCCCCAGTCCTGCTTGTGCTTGTCGAAGCCCGCGGAAACCGCAATCAAGTCACAATCCGCATGCATGCCGAGGAATTGCTCCAAGCCTTCTAAATTGTACACATGGTAGTAAAAAACATCGGGGTTGTCCTCAAAAATATTATCTGTACCATCCCCAAAATGGAGATCGGTATCAACAATCAGGACTTTTTTAGCTTTGCCTTCCCCGCGTAATTTTTCCACTGCGATGGCCACGTTGTTAAACCAGCAAAAACCCCAGCTTGAGTCCCTGCCGGCATGATGTCCAGGCGGCCTGTTCAGGGCGAAAGCGGGAGTCCCGCCCGCGGCCGTTTGTGCCGCTGTTATCGCCGCGCCCGCGGATAAAAGGGCGACTTCGTATAATGGCCCTTGATTTTTTACCCACTGCACGTGACTGGCGCTGTGCACCAGCAGTAAATCGCCCTGTGCGGCAGGCTCTGGTTCCACGAATTCGTATAGTCCGTTTACTTCATTAACGATGCAGTCCATCCTGCCAGCCGCCGCGGCAGGGTCAAAATCATAAACCTCCCGGAACATCTCGTGAAAAACTATTTTCATAACCCACCTCCAGTTATCCAGATAATAACATAACAAAATATGCAGTACAATCACTCTATAGAGTGAGATCAGAATAGCCGATAAATATTATTAAATAGTATTTTAACTTAAAGGATTTTTTTTCTAATTCACGAAATTAAAAACAATTCTAAAAAATTTCAAAATTAGCTGATATATACCAGAATTAATTTTCCTGGGGGAGGTATTTGGGGTGAAAACAGAACAAAGGATCTGGATGAAAAAAAGCGGCTGGGCGCCTGTCACCCCAGGCCCATTGGGAAAGCAAGCCCAGTTGGTTTTCGTTTTTGGCGCCAGGCAGGTTTTGAAAGATGGAAAAACTTTCCAGAAAATCAAAGAGGATTATCCGGGCGCCTGTATTTTTGGCTGTTCCACCGCTGGGGAAATTATTGGCGCCAAGGTGCTGGATAATTCAATAGTAACTACCGCTGTAAAATTTGAACACACCAAACTGCACGGCCTGCAGATCAAGTTAAATGAGATGGATGACAGTTATCAGGCTGGCAGAAACCTGGCTGAAACGATTCCTAAAGAAGGGCTGGTTCACCTTTTTGTGCTGTCAGATGGGGTAAAAGTAAACGGCAGCGCCCTGGCCGATGGACTAACCAGTCATCTGCCCGGCCACGTGGCGGTAACTGGAGGTCTGGCCGGGGACGGCAGTAATTTTGAAGAGACAATCGCATTCTGGGACAGTGTTCCTCAAAAGGATACCATCGCCGTGCTGGGCTTGTACGGAGACCGGTTAAAAGTGGGCTACGGCTCCATGGGAGGCTGGGATCCCTTTGGCACAGATCGTTTGATAACCAGGTCCAGCGGTAATGTTTTGTATGAGATGGACGGCCGCTCGGCCCTGGATCTTTACAAAATATATCTCGGTGAGCACGCTCAGGGGCTGCCGGCGACAGGTCTGCTTTTTCCCCTCAGCATCCGCACCAAAGAACGTGACACAAGAGTTGTTCGTACTATTTTGTCAGTTAATGAAAAAGAGCAAAGCATGACTTTTGCCGGAGATGTGCCTGAAGGAACGTACGCCCGTCTGATGAAAGCCAACTTTGACAGGTTAATCGACGGGGCCACAGGGGCAGCCAGAAACAGCCTTAGTGACGCTGGTGCTGTTTCTCCTGAACTGGCCATACTCATCAGCTGTGTTGGCCGCAAGCTGGTCTTAAAACAAAGGATTGAAGAGGAAGTTGAAGGAGTCCAGGAAGTACTGGGCCCGGGTACTGTTCTTACAGGTTTTTACTCCTATGGGGAGATATGTCCGTTTGCCTCAGGGGAAAAGTCCGAACTGCATAATCAAACCATGACAGTTACAACATTCCGGGAGGAATAGATGTGGAGCAGTTTCATAGTTTACTGAGGCGTCAGGTTAAAAAGCATTTTGGTGATGCTTATTTGCTCCCGGAAGAGTGGAGAGGCTTTATTAACGCTGTTAATGACGCTTACAGGGAATCGGACGCCGACCGCAATATGCTGGAAAGGGCGCTTGAATTAAGTTCGCAGGAACTGCTTCAGGCTAATTCTGAAATGCAGGCGGTAATTCAGGCTTTCCCCGACGTTTTTCTCTGGCTTGACAACGATGGAACTGTTAATGGCTATAAGGCAGGGAACAAAGCTAACCTGCACCCTTCCACCGAAAACCTGGTTGGGAAACGAATCCAGGATATACATCAGGAGGGTGTTGGGGTCAAGTTTTATAAGGCTGTCCAGCAGGTGAGAGAAAAAGGAGATATTACAAGCATTGAGTACACGCTTACGCTGGGGGGCCGGGAGCGTTTTTTCGAGGCCAGGCTGCTGCCTTTGCACAGCGAGCAGATTATTGCTGTAATCAGAGACATTACTGAACGTAAAATGGCCGAAGGGATACTGCTCGAGAGTGAAACACGCCTGCGGCTTATTTTAGACTCCATACTGAGCGGGGTATTGTTGATTGACGCGGAAACGCACCTGATAGAAGATGTAAATAAGGTAGCTTCAGAAATAATCGGCCTTCAAAAAGACAGAATTTTAGGTTCGCGCTGCCACAGGTTCATTTGTCCGGCAGAGGAGAATAATTGCCCGATAACCGACCTGGGACAAAATATCGACCATTCAGAGCGCACCCTGATCACGGCTGACGGCAAATGCTTACCCATAATCAAAACTGTGGTAACGGTAACACTTGGCGGACGCAGGTACCTGCTTGAGAGTTTTGTCGATATAACAGATAGAAAGCGGATGGAGGAACAACTGCGTTATCTGAGCCTGCACGACGCCCTGACCGGGCTTTACAACCGGGCGTACTTTGAAGAGGAAATGCACCGGCTGGAGAGCGGAAGGTTTAACCCTGTCGGGCTGGTCTTATGTGACGTGGACGGCCTGAAACTGGTTAATGACACACTGGGTCACGAGTCCGGGGATATACTGCTCATAGAATCGGCCAAAGTGATTAAAAATGCCTTGCGCCAGGGTGATATGGTTGCCAGGATTGGCGGAGATGAATTTGCCATCTTACTTCCCCAGAGCGACACGGAAACGGTAGAAGTTGTCTGCGGCAGGATACGTGAGGCCATTAAAAGTTACAACACCAGCAATTCAGGACTTACCTTGAGTATGTCCATGGGCATAGCTATGGCCAATATAGCGCCGGTAAATATGGACAACCTTTTTAAGGAAGCTGACGACAACATGTACCGGGAGAAACTCCTGCGCCGGCAGAGCGCCAGCAGCGCCATCGTCAACACTTTAATGAAGGCGCTGGAAGCAAGAGATTTTATCACCGAGGGTCATGCGGATCGCCTGCAAAAACTGGTTGCCAATGTGGCTGTAACAATTGGCCTGCCCGAGCGCAGTGTGTCCGACCTGCGGCTGCTGGCCCAGTTTCATGATATCGGCAAAGTGGGCATACCCGACCGGGTCCTTTTTAAACCAGGACCACTGACAACCGACGAGACCGCGGAAATGCAGCAGCACTGTGAGATCGGCTATCGCATCGCGCAGTCGGCCACGGTACTGCTTGACATCGGCGAATGGATTCACAAGCACCATGAATGGTGGAACGGTAAAGGTTATCCTCTGGGTTTAAAAGGGGATGAAATCCCGCTGGAGTGCCGTATTCTTGCTCTGGCTGACGCTTACGACGCTATGACCAGCAACCGTCCCTACCGCCAGGCGATGTCTCATGAAGAAGCCGTTTTGGAAATAAAGAAGCATACAGGAACCCAGTTTGACCCTAATCTGGTTCCCTGCTTTCTGGAAATACTGGATAGGACCAGAATGTAATTATATATGGTATTGTTGTTAGGGGGTAGGGGCCGGTGAGCGAAATGGAAGAGGCGATCCGGTTGTATTACAAGGGTGAGATTTTTGAAGCGGAAAAAATTTTAAAAGCCATAATCGCCGCGGAGCCGGATAACATAAACGCCCACATCAGATTGGCCGGAATAAAAATGGAACTGCGCGATATGGCAGAGGCCGGTAAAATATACCTTGGACTGGCCAATTTTTATGAGAAGTCGGGTAATTTCGAAGAGTGCCTGGGTTTTTTAGAAAAGGCTTTGCCGTGTCTGTCACAAGCTGAAATAACGCCCCTAAGGGGAAGGTGCCTTTTCCATCTGGGCAGATACCAGGAGGCTTTGAGCGACCTGATTGTTTCACCGCCTGAGAACGAAACCTTGTTTTATACCGGCAAATGTTACTTTTTTTTAAGTCAGTATAACAATGCTTTAAGACTGTTCAGGGAGGTTTTTCCCA
Source organism: uncultured Pelotomaculum sp. (assembly GCA_964543575.1). Lineage (GTDB taxonomy): Bacteria > Bacillota > Desulfotomaculia > Desulfotomaculales > Pelotomaculaceae > Pelotomaculum_B. Next base: position 8,162 of record CAZIYV010000084.1, on the reverse strand, counting down.
AAGCTTCCGATAAAGGAGAGTTGCTGCGGACACATTACTGGATTGGCAAGTGCTTGTACGCTTTGGGTGAAGTTGAGAACGCTGTTTCTTGTTTTGAAGCGTATATTGCGGCCTGCCCTAAAGAGAAGCAGGTATACCTTGATCTGGCCATGTGCTGCCTGGACGCCGGCCTCCTTGAAAAGGCCTGCGGCAACCTGTTGACATTCAGAAAGCTTGGCGGCAGTAAGGATGTGACAAACCTGTACCTCGGCATAGTTTCCTACAGGCAAGGGAATTACAAAAAGGCCATAGATTTACTGGATAAAACATCTTTAGCCGCCCAGGCGCTGCACTGGAAGGGCCTGGCCTGTTACGAACTGGCTCTCTACGAAGCCGCCCTGGAAAATTTTACAGCGGCCTCGAAGTATGAGGCTAAACCGCTTTATCTCAAAATGATGGGAAATGCCAATCTAAAACTGGGCAGGTTCTTCGAAGCAAAAATTTGTTATGAAAAAGCGCTGGGTTTAGATCCCACTGATGAGGATATGGTTAGACTATTAACCCTGTCTGACCATTTGCTTAAAATAGAGCCTCCAATTAAGCGAGGTTTTAAATCCTAAATAAATACACTGCTTTTCCGCCCCTTTTTCTTATTCGGATCATATACCTCAAATTTCCCAGAAAAACATTCCAGATTATATTCAACCAGCGGAGCGGCTTTGTTCAACCGCTCCATTTGGCCTACGCGCATTTTCGTTAATGCGTTCCCATGCTCATTCCGTTTTCTGTCAACATGCGATTTGTGTTTGCTCATGATATTATTATATTCAGGCGCCGTAAGATCATTCATTAACCAAAAAGTTAAAAAGCCCTTGGTTTAGTGTTTAAAACAAAAAGAAGGCTTTTTGAGCTTAGTTTTCATAATAGCTTTTGACCGTTTTTATAAATAAATACTTTTAAAATGTTTGCTTTTCTATTAAAATGTTTTTGTTCACCTGTAAACTTATGCCCGGTGGCGGTAAAGGGAATAAGGTACTCTTCCTGAAACAGGGGTACGGTGTTTTTCAAAGCAAAGCAAATTTAGTTAAGATTGTTTAAAACTGCTGGGGGAGGTAAAATGTATAAATATAAAGTGGTGGCAACGATCGTGGAGATCCGGGGCGACGGAAAATGTTCATACGGACACAAGGTCGGTGACAGCTTTGAATTTACGGGGTTTACCCCGGGGGGGCTGTGCCAGTTTGCTTATGATTCCCTGCGTTCAGCTGTGGCAGCGCTGCTTTATGGCGGCAATTTCCCCTGGACCAGCGACAGCGAGATAACTACATGGGCCTGTCCCGATCCGGAACGCCCGGTGATTTTTGAGCTGAGGAGAATTCCCGTTTCAGATTAACGACAAGGTAAAAATCTTATTATAAAGCCGGAAATGTCTTTTAAGCTTGTGAAATATTTATGGGGGTGTTGATGATGCCAATATTCGAATACAAATGCAACGATTGCGCCAAGGTTTTTGAAGTACTCCAACTGCCGGGGCTCAACAATGAGCTGAAATGTAAAGCCTGCGGGGGTACCAGTTTAAAGAAACTAATTTCAGCTCCATTTCTGCCCAGCTCAGTTGGAAAACCTGCTAATGACAATACAGCATGCTCCGGCTGCGAGACTCCGCCAGGGTGTCCAGGCGCAGGCAGCTGTGGCGCGGCAGGTCCTTGCGGCGGCAACGCCGGTTAGAATGAGGTGTGAGAAAAACCCGGGGAGCGGGGGATTGGTCAACCTTGCCGGAAGGGCTGTGGCTTACTCCTTGATCAGAAGTCAAAAGGCGAAGAACCTGAGGCTCATGGTCGGCGGGGAAAACGGCCTTGAGGTAGTAGTCCCTGCTAAATTCGACCTGGATTTAGTGGAACCGATTCTAATAAAAAAGCAGAACTGGATTATAAGCAAGCTTGATTATTTTGTGCGGATTAAGGAAAGCCTTCATCTTGATCAACAGTTAAGCGGGCGCAGGGTCCTTTACCGTGGGCGGGAGTATGAAGTGGAGACCAGGGTGGCCAAGGGCACTGCAGGGACCGTGCAAGTAGAGGAAGGAAGACTGCTTGTGCTTGTGCCGGCAGAGGCTGAGGGCGCCACCGCGGCTGTACTCGAAGGCTGGTTTAGAACTATGGCCCGCATGTTGATTAACCAGCGGGTCAGGGTAGTGAATCAAGCACTGAACCTTGACTTTAACAGGGTTTCTATCAGGGGGCAGAAGACACGCTGGGGCAGCTGCTCCCAGCGGAAAAACCTGAACTTTAACTGGCGCCTGGTTATGGCTCCCCTGCAGGTTTTAGATTATATTGTTGCGCACGAGCTTTTGCATTTGATCCAGCCGGACCATTCCAAGAAGTTCTGGGCGCTGGTGGAAAGGATCTGCCCGGATTACAAGGACTGCCGGAAGTGGCTGAAAACCAACGGCCACAGGTTGAAGTTCTGGTTTGAGGTGGGCTGAGCTGACGGTTGGATGGTGAAAATAAGAAGAAAGACTCTTTCCGGCGCTCGCGGCTTTTGGCGGCGCAAGCCGGAGACCCAGGTGAAAGAAAGCGCGAAAATGTACAAGCGCAAAGGGCACAGGAGTGAGGACAAACCCCCCGCTTCTTAAAATGTGTTCCCGGTAGGCGACAGGTTTTAGTCAATCAGCAGGAAAACAAGTTTAAAAATGAGGTGCTGCCATGCCAGATAATATGGGTGATTTAAAAAAAGAGATTGCTGCATTTGCCAATAACCATAATGCGGACCTGCTGGGCTTTGCCGGAGTGGATAGGTGGCCCCAATTTAATGAAATCCCGCCTGACTTCTGGCCCACGTCACTTTGGAGCATGACCAGGACGGTCATTGTTCTGGGCGTACAGATGCCGCTGCCGATTGTTGACACCACCCCTTCCATTTTGCACCGCGAAACTTATGATACAAGCAACCGGGAACTGGATGGCCTCGCCTTTAACCTGACCCGGTATCTGAATAAAAAAGGGCACGCGTCAATGTTTTTCACCAGGGACGGATACGGGTCAATCAAGAACCTGCTAGAGAAGCCTTACGCAGCTTTTTCACACACTTTTGCCGCAAAATATGCCGGTCTGGGTACAGTTTCACGCAGCCACAACCTGCTTACCCCGGAATACGGTTCCAGGGTGCGCTTTGTATCAGTGTTCACCTCGGCTAACATTGAACCCGACCCTGTCCTGGAAAAGGACCTTTGTATCAACTGTAAACTATGCGCCAGGTGCTGTCCCGGGGGAGTCTTGAAAGAAGAAACGGAGGCAGGCGGCTACTATTTTAAAATGGATGTACTAGGATGTGCCAGGTGGCATGAGGAATTGACCAGGAGGAGGGCTTATCCCTGCGGGATCTGCACCAAAGTCTGCCCGGTCGGCAAGGATAGAGAGCTTTACCAGGAAAAAGGATTGACCGAAAAATATCTGTCCGAGCAAAAGACACTGGCCAGGGATATAGACGACCAGAGATATAAATCCTGGAACCATTTTAGGAAATACGGTAGTTGGGCAATAAAAAACGGCAAGATTTTTGACTCTGGAGAGAAAGGAGATAAGTAGGATTGGAATTAGTTGAATCTTTCTGTGGAGAAATCAGGCATCTGCTTCAATCAACTGACAAGCCGGCAGAGATTTTTCCCCGGGGCAGGGAAGTTATAAGCCGGATGGCGCAAAATCCCGCGTTCTTAAAAGAAATCTTTTCCAGGTATGCGACTGACGATGAGTTTTTAATGAGCCGCCTGTTAACAGTTGACCCCAACGAGGTTACCATTTTTGTTGACCCTGCCAGGCTCTTTTCACTACGCCTGTATATCTGGGACCCGGCCATGACCTATCCTATCCACTCCCACGGCGCCTGGGGCATTGTCTCCTGCGTGGCCGGTGCAATCATCGAGCGGACATACCAGCGTATTGACGGCGGCGCCCGGCCAGGACACGCGGAGATCCGGGAGTTAAGCGAGGATACTTTGAGGCCGGGGGAAACAACAGTCGTACTCCCTTTAGATCAAGGTATCCACAGCATGGAAAGCTCCAGTCAGGACAGCCCGTCCATAAGCCTGCACCTTTACGGCAGGGCCGTGCGGCGGGGTTACCTGGAGTGCTTTGACCTGCATAAGAAAACTGTTTACAAGGTTATACCTCCTTATCTCCACGGCAGAGCCTATGTTTTAAAAGCCCTGGGCGCCTTAAGAGAAGACTGGGCCGTTGATGTTTTAGAAAAAGCCGTCACGGATAAAAAAGCTTACCTGCGCTATGAAGCCCTGCGGTCACTGTCCCAGCTCGACAGGGAAAAGGCTTTGTCATATATAGAGGAAGAAATTATGAAGGAAACCGTGTTAAAGAATGAACTTGCTGTTTTGTATAGAACAATAAAACAACAGCCTGACTAAACCGGAATTAAAACTGACAAAACACGCTATAACACCTAAATATATGTATAATGAAAAAAGCAGTCCGGGAACGGGCTGCTTAAGAATGTCTGCAACCTTCCACCTTGTAACAGGTGTTTTTTGGTTTTTGCAGGGTTAAAGAAATATAAGGCGAATTATGCATACATGTTTTTATAGAAAGGGGGTTATAAAGCTGCGGGTAATCCTAAGAGAACGCTTTCTGACAGGTGAACGATTTTACCCCAAAATTATCGCCTGGGTTTTATTCTTCCTGCTTCTGGACATTTTGGCCTATAAGTACTACATCATCATAGATAGCGCAGTATACCCCATTGTTCACCTGGTAATAGAATTCACCATAGTGGTGGTGGCTATATGCGCTTCACTGATGAGCTGGTATGATTACAAGTACAAGCATGAGTTGAAGATGCTGATTATTTCACTTACTTTCTGTATCGTGGCGCCGGTTGAATTTGCACACGCTCTTTCTTATCTGGGTATGCCTGACTTTATCACCCCTAACTCAGTCAACAAGGCCTCGACTTTCTTTGTGATCACCAAGTTGCTCCTGGCCGCGGGGCTGTTTGGCGCGGTTTTCAGCGGTGAAAAGATGCTGATTGTACGGCGGTCGGGCTTGATTCCCGCTTCTTTCGTCCTGATGGGCATTGTCATAGTAGTTTTTGTTGTCCATAACCTTTCTGATCTGCCGGCTATGTATGATCCGGTGGCCCGCAGTCAAACCGCTGTTAAAATATTTTTGAGTTACCTGTTTATGACTTTAGAGGCACTGGCCGCGGTCCGGATTTTGCTGAAAAAAGGGGCCGGGAAGCAGGATTTTTACCTGGGTGTAGCCCTGCTCATAGTAATTATGAGCGATATGTCTTTTACCCATTATAACAATCCCTATGATACATATAATTTACTGGGGCACATCTATCAGCTTCTTTCTTTTGCCTTTATTTTTAAGGCCATTATAGACGAAGCGGTGGGTATGATTTACGAAAACAACAGGGCGCTGGAAAGGCAGTGGGAATTACTGGCGGAAAAAAACCGCCAGCTGCAGGAGACAGACCAGTTAAAAGACGAATTTCTAGCTAACACCAACCATGAGCTGCGTACTCCGCTATCGGCTATTATCGCTTTTACTGAAATGCTGCTGGATGAAGGCACAGGGAAATTAAATGAATTGCAAAAAGACTACTTGAGCGAGATCAGCGACAGCAGCAAAGAGCTTCTGGGAAGGATCAACGGTTTCCTGGATCTTTCCAAAATTGCTGCGGGCAAAACGGTCTTATATAAAGAGGATTTTGAGGTCGCTGAGCTCTTTGAAGATATTGCCGTTAAAATAAGGCCACTTTTCAACCAGAAGGGAATTACTCTCGAAATCCCTCAGGCGAAATCTTTGATATGGGCTGACAGGGAGAAAGTCGGCCAGGTGTTGACCAATTTGCTTTCCAACGCGCTAAAGTTTACGGCGCCGGGCGGGAGGGTGGTTGTTGAGGCCGGACCGGCTGAGGCGGGTCATGGTGTCAATATATCTGTAACTGACTCCGGTATAGGAATAGATACCAGCGACCAGGAAAAAATCTTTCAGCCATTTCAACAGGTTGACGGAACCAGTGCCCGAAAGTACAGCGGAACTGGCATAGGTTTAACCCTGGCCAGGAAGCTGGTTGACTTGCATGGCGGCTCGATTTGGGTGTCCAGCGAGATAAATAATGGAAGCAAATTTACTTTTACACTGCCGGCAAGAGAAAAAGAAGAATTCAGGAGGGTGGGTTAAAAATGTCTCAAAGTATTTTAGCGGTTGACGATGACCCCAAGATTTTAAAAATACTGCAGCACTCCTTGACAAAAGAGGGTTTTAGAGTGACAACGGCTACCAGTGGTGAAGAAGCTCTGCTTATAGCCAGGCAGGCCCCACCCGACTTGGTGCTGCTGGATATAATGATGCCCGGTATGGATGGCTTTGAAACATTTCAAAAATTAAAAGCGCTGCGGGAAGTCCCTGTAATCATACTTTCTGCCAGAAGCGACGAGGTGGATAAGATCGTAGGTTTCCGGATGGGAGTAGATGATTATCAGACCAAGCCATTTAGTCCCACCGAGCTCGCCCTGCGGGTAAAAGCTGTGCTGAGAAGAGTCCGGGAGCAGAAGGTTGACAGCAAATATGTGTTGAAGTATGGTGATCTGGCCCTCGACTACGAAAAACGGGTAGTCTGGTACACCAATAACAAAATCGAGCTGACCCCCAAGGAGTTTGAGCTGCTCTGGCTTATGGCGTCAAACCCCAACCGGGTATTTACCAAGGCCCATTTACTGGACAAGATTTGGGACAGTGCTTTTTACGGTGACGATAATACTGTTACGGTGCATATCCGAAAACTGCGCGAAAAGATAGAAACCGACCCATCAAAACCGGTTTTTATTAAGACCGTATGGGGAACGGGCTACAAATTTGAGTACAATGAATGATTAAATGCGAAGGCGTTTTTAAAGCGCCTTTTTTTTATTTAATAAAATATTAAGATTTACGTAATTAACGCGTAAGCTACGTAAACTATAATGGGGCAAGATTAAGGCGGGGTGAGGACATTGGACAATAACAAGCAGGTAGGTAATTGTTGTTTTTCCAGGGAACAGATAGAGGAACATTACAGGCTTTACCCTGGTGCGCATGAAAAAAAGTTAAAGGAAATTGAAGCCAGACTGCTTAAGGCCGACACTAATATGGCCAATCCAACCTACTGTCCTCTCCGTTCTCTGAAAAAAGAGCATACTTATGCCTTAAACTCAGTGAAGCTGCATAGGTATTTTTTTGAAAATATTGCGGAAAAACAAGTCTCGCAGCCATCGCCCGAATTGGTCAGCATGCTGGAGCGCTGCTTTGGTTCAGTGCTGGAATGGGAAAAACAATTTTCCGCACTGGCGATGTGCTCCAGGGGTTGGGTTGTTTTAGGTTTTGATCTGGCGGAAGGAGTGCTCCGGAATTACTTTTCCGACAATCATTCGGAAGGGGTGTGGTCAGTTCTGCCTATTCTGGTGCTTGACGTATATGAACACGCTTATTGTACAGCCTTTCCGACCAGGAACGATTATATCCAGGAGTTCTTAAAATATGTGAAGTGGGAATCGGTAAACCAGCGCTTGAATGCGGCTAATGAAGTGTATGAAAAAATAATTAAAACCAGCAAAGGGGGTAGTGCGTGACCCGGTATGTATGTAAAAAAGGTTTTTGTAATATATTACATATGTAAACAGGAGGTTGATTTGGATGATTAAACATGAATTGCCAGAACTGCCGTACCCTTATAACGCCCTGGAACCTCATTACGATGAGCAAACTGTGAAGCTGCACCATGATGCGCACCATAAAGCCTATGTAGACGGACTTAACAACGCTGAGGCGAAATTGGCCGAAGCACGCGAGAAAGGTGATTTTAGCCTGGTCAAACACTGGGAAAGGGAACTGGCCTTTCACGGCTCGGGACATATCCTGCACACACTTTTCTGGGACAGCATGAAGCCTGGTGGAGGCGGTCCGGCCACCGGAAAAATAGCAGAGTTAATCGACAGGGATTTCGGCAGCTTTGACAGTTTCAAGAAGCAGTTTTCAGCCGCCGCAGTAGCGGTGGAAGGCTCCGGATGGGCGCTGTTATGCTGCAATCCGGCTTTTGGCAAGCTGGAAATACTCACAGCCGAAAAACACCAGAACCTCACCCAGTGGGGTGTTGTGCCTGTCCTGGCGCTGGATGTGTGGGAGCACGCG
>CAZIYV010000083.1:0-14125 GCA_964543575.1 uncultured Pelotomaculum sp. | reverse complement strand
AAAAGGCGGGAGCAGGCGGAAGAGCAGCTTCGCAAATTATCCAGTGCGCTGGAACAAAGCCCCAGCATCGCCATGATTACAGATACCGGGGGAAATATCGAATATGTCAACCAGAAGTTTACCGGGGTAACAGGTTACCTTCTCGTAGAAGTGATTGGCAAGAATATGTTTGAAGAGCAATATGGCCAACCTCCTGAAAGATACAAGGAAATAATAGACACAGTCAATTCCGGCAAAGAATGGCGGGAGGAACTTCTCAACAAGAAAAAAAACGGCGAATATTACTGGGAACACATGTCAATATCGCCTTTCAGGAATATAGACGGGGACATTACCCATTTTATTAAAATGGCGGAAGATGTAACCCGGCGAAAAAGTATAGATTTGGAAATGGCCCGCCTGGAGCGGCTGAATCTGGTGGGGGAAATGGCGGCGGGTATAGGCCATGAAATCAGAAACCCCATGACTACCATAAAGGGTTTTCTGCAGCTTCTCAGGGAAAGAGACAAATATGTTCAGGAGAGGGAATACTTTGACCTTATGATATCTGAACTGAACCGGGCAAATTCAATCATAACCGAATATTTATCCTTGGCAAAAAACAAGGTCGTAGAATTAAAAGAGCAGAATTTAAATTCAATCATTAAAAACCTTTTCCCCTTGATTACCGCAGACGCATTAATTGCTGATAAGAATGTCGGGAAGGAACTTGGAGAGATCCCTGATTTATTTCTTGACGAAAAAGAGATGCGTCAGATGATCTTAAACCTTGTTCGCAACGGGCTGGAAGCTATGCCGCCCGGAGGGAACCTGATAGTCAAAACCCTTACAGATGGAGACGAGGTGATCATGGCCGTGCAGGATCGGGGCAAAGGAATAGAGCCCGAGGTGCTTGAAAAAATAGGCACTCCCTTCTTCACTACCAAAGACAATGGAACGGGTTTAGGTTTGGCGATATGCTATAGCATCGCGGCCAGGCATAACGCGAGAATTGAAATTGAGACTGGCCCAAAAGGCACAACATTTTTTGTTCGTTTTAATGGAACTATTAACAACTAAGAGAGCTACTTTGAGAGCTATCCTGTTTATTCAACTTTTCTAGTTTAAGAAGCGGCACATTTTTCTCAAAATACCACTATGCATTATTTTACAGCTTGCCGCTCTCTCTTGCATAATTACAGTTAAAATACCTTTGGCGATCGTTGACTTTCTTTTTCTTGCCACTCGATTATAGAAATACCCGCTTGTTTTAATACCTCCCTAAGCAGCGGGATACTAATATCACCTTCATGCGGGTTGGGAACATGCAGCTGCATTAAGGTCAATCTCACCAACTTTGGGAAGAGTTTCAGCCACCAGAATCACCCTTTCAAACCCACCCTTTTTTTATTGCCCCGGCGATGACTGTCAGTGCATCGTCCTTGTAAAAGTATTCCTTGTGACCTTTAACGGGGTCGCAGGGGTTTATGGAAAACTCAATATGCTCATCCAGCTCTTTTTGAATCTTCGGAACCATCTGCGGCATAGCTATATCAAGAATCCCCGCGATATTGGTAACGCGCCCCACAGCTGGCCTGGTGTCAAGATCAACCCGTTCCAGCACAGCTTGTTTAAACCAGTACATGGGACTGCCTACCATGATCAGGTGGGAGACCCTTTTGGCGGCTGCTTCATTTTGTTTGAGGGCACAATAGGAAATTACCGCCCCCAAGCTATAGCCTATTATTACCACCGGATCAACACTGGCGTCAATCGCCTCATAAAAACGGTTGTTTACTGCCCAGTGTGTTTGTTCCAGGTACAAATAAGTAAAAATATCTCCAAAGCTGTCCACCACAATATTCGCAAATTTTTTCACGGTCTCAATCCCGTCCAATAAAGAAAAACGATACGAACCTATTTCTTTTATCGCCGTCGCCCTTAAGGAGCTGATTTTCAACTTAATGTTTTCATCTGCTTCATCCCTGGGACCAGGGACCAGATCGTAATAATAAACCCCGCCGAACTGTTCTTCTTTTATTTCACTGCCCTGCCCGGCCATTGTCTGCCGCAGCGGGACAGCCCACTCCTGCCAGTAATTGCGGTCATTGCTATGACCCATGCCATGGACAAACAAAATCATCCCAAAGCCGATACCCCCGAGAATATAAAATTTATACATAATATTCCGGTGGCACTTAATTGTCAACCCGGGAGAGTTAAAAACCCCGCCTTGGAGGGCGGGGCCTTAAAAAAATTATTTCATTAGGAAAACGGTTTCCCTGCTGCAGGCTACAAAATCTTCCCTGACATTACCACAGTGCTTGCAGACAACGGTAAGCACATCGCAGAGGTCGCTCTGAGACACATAAACGTCGAACCCCACGGAGTCTTCATTGCCGCAATCGCAAGTGAACCTAATCATAATATCACCTCTGCCTAGTTTCATATGGATTCGACAAAGGCAATCGTAATCCTTGTATTTCTTAATGTTAATATCTGACAGTCTGTTTTCTAGTGGCAAATAACTTTACCATCACCACCCCGGCAATAAAGCCGCCTATGTGCGCCCAGTAAGCAACGCCTTGCGCAGCCTGGTCGGAAAGGCTGGCGGTGCCGCTGAGGATCTGCAGGAAAAACCAGATGCCCAGGAATACCACGGCAGGTATGGGCACAATCGGTATGAATATGAAGAGAAACACCAGTGTCAGCACCCTGGCCTTGGGAAAGAGGATCAGGTATGCGCCTAAAACCCCCGCAATGGCGCCGCTGGCGCCGATTAAAGGTGTTTTGGAGGCCGGGGAGGACAGGATATGAGCTATCGTGGCCATATAACCGGTCAGAAGGTAAAATAAAAGGTATTTGAAATGGCCCATACGGTCTTCAACATTATCCCCGAAGATCCAGAGGTAGAGCATATTGCTCAGGACATGCAGCCAGCCGCCGTGAAAAAACATAGTAGCCGTCAGCCGCGCGAACTGATCAGCGGTAAGGCCCACGGTCACAATCTGAGCTGGAATTACGGCATGGGTGAAGATAAACTGGTCCACGTACCTGCCCATTGACAGCTGATAGCCGAAAACAAAAAGGTTGGTAATAATCAGCAGCACATTGACAATAGGGAAAGTACTGGAAGGAATGTCATCTTTTAAAGGTATCACTGCTTGTTCCCCCATAATCTAAAAATAACGACCGGGTAGCTTTTATTGTAGGTGTGAATTTATTCGCACAAATGTTACTATGACCTCAACAAGTTCGGCGCTAACGCGCCGTGTTCGATTGAAATCGAACCTACATCGCTGGTTTTTATCGCTTGTTGCCTGGGCAAATTTAGTATCATAATATTCTCCTTTGCCCTTCTGTTCCTCCTGTTGCCCAGGAAAACTTTTTTTAGTTTCTCCCGGATTCACGCTGCTTAAAGAAGGTCTATATTACCAATTTAAAGTTTTTCTAAGGCAGCGAGAACATCGGTCAGAACCTGCCCCGCCTTTTCGTGTATCACCACTTTAGCCCGGTCATCCCAGGGCGTGGGCTCCTTGTTGATAATAGCCACCTGCAAGGCCTCCTCCGGCAGCGCCGCGACCGGGTAAACCTGAAGGCTGCTCCCGACCACAACCAGAAGCTGGCATAATTTTATGGTCCTTGTGGCCCAGTAAAAGTCCTCTCCCATCGGATCCTCAAAAAGCACCACATCCAGGCGCAGCACGCCCCCGCATTTTTGACAGCGGGGCGGGTTAGTTCCCGAGTTGAACTGGTCAACCAGGAAATCCAGGGGATAGCTTTTTTCACAGTCCATACAATGGCATGTCCGCAGGTGGCCGTGGACTTCCCAGACTGTTTTTGAACCTGCTTTAAGGTGCAGGCCGTCAATGTTCTGGGTGATTATGCCGGTAAGCAGACGCTTCTGCTCCAGCCTGGCCAGCGCGTGGTGGGCGGCGTTGGGCCGGGCGCCGGAATACCTGGTCCAGCGATCCAGGTTTATGGTATAGAAAGTGGCCGGGTCCCGCTTTAAAGCTGATACAGTGGCGACCTTGATGGGGTCAAACCTGGTCCACAGACCGGTGCCCGGGCTGCGAAAATCGGGGATGCCGCTTTCGGTGCTGATGCCGGCCCCGGTAAGTGCCAGAGTATAAGTCGATTTTTTTATAAGACCAGCCAACAAGTGAATCTTTTCATTATAGTTCATTTTTTACACCCTGTTTTTAATTTAATTCGATATGTATGTATACCCATTTTTTTCTGTATTTTTATACTACCATAATAATTATTTGGAGCAAAGATAAATCCCGGTATTACCGGGACTCATTCTTCAGGAACATAATCAATCAAATCTTCCAGAGTAATTTTGGGGCAGTAAGGCAGCAGCTTTTCTTTTACCCTGCACAGCGCTTCCAGCGTGGGCTGGATTTTCTGTTCCTCCCATTTATCCACGATCCAGGCGGAAAAACCGGTTATCTCGGTAAACTGTTTATACTCCAGCAGGCCTGACTGCAGCCTCCAGTATTTAACTCTGTTTTTTAAAGGCATATGCAAAAACCCTCCCGTCCAATATTCTATGCAAAAAAGATCATGTAATGCCTGTTAAAATTCTGTTCGGAAGTAGGATTTAGCAGAAGACTGTCGAAAAGATCAATGCTGATAGTACCGAAAGGATAAGATGATGCCCTACAAATTGCTTCTCCTGTTGATAATCGCAGCCTCTCTGGTTACCGGGTGCGCCAGAGTTACGACTAATGCCGCGGCCACCCCGGATGGACAGCCAAACCAAACAAGCGCTTCAACTTTAGAAAATGAGCAGGCGCCCGCACCTGCAGTCCCAGCAGATCCGGGCAAGAAAGTCTACCTCACTTTCGACGACGGCCCCAACTCACACTACACTGGACTGGTCCTTGATATCCTAAAAAAATTCAATGTTAAAGCCTCTTTCGTTGTTATAGGCAGCAACATTGAAAAAAACCCCGCGGTGCTGCAAAGGATCCTGGATGAAGGACACCACCTGGTTAACCATACTTACAGCCACGACTATAAAATTATCTATGCCAGCCCACAGGCTTTTCTGGCCGACCTGGGAAAATGCAATGTTGCCATAGCCAAAATCGGGCATGAAGTAAAAATATTTCGCGCTCCCGGCGGCCCTTCTAAATTAGATAAAACTTATTATGAATATTTGGAACGGTACGGCTATAAGTCACTGGAGTGGAACGTTACGGCCGCCGACACTGACCCCAATGGGGTCAGGCCGGAGCAAATCATTGAAAATGTGAAAAACGGCGTTATGCGCATGGAAAAAATGGATAAGGCGGCGATTATCCTGATGCACGATGGCGCCGAGATTAATATAAACGTGGAAAACCCGGGCCCGGCTGTCCAGAATTATATCAAAAGCCGCGAGAGCGATATAGCCGCGCTGCCGGTGATTATTGAATTTTTACAATCCAAAGGCTATACCTTTGCCGGCGTAGATGAAAACACCCCCGCAGCCTGGTGAAATAAACCGGATGTATTTACCTTTCAGGGTCAAGTCCCTCCAATGGATCGATTTCCTCTAATGATTTACCAAAATAGATGCTGCCCGCGGCCATTAAAAAGTTGAGCGCGGCAAAAAACAGGTAAACCAGGCTGAGCCCGGTGGAGTCTTTTAACAAGATATATCCGCCGTACAGCAGGAGCCCGTATAAAAAGTAACTTTTTGCTTTTTTTCTGGAGCTGAAAGCTGATTCCAGCAGGGTATTGATTATGTTTCCCAGGGCTGCCCTCAGCTTTTTGCCCGCAGTGGCAAGCGGCGTGCCGGACAGGGCCGGGTTGCCCAGAAAGGCGGCGGAACCGGCCTGCCGGGCCAGGTCCATCAACCTGTACCTGTCTACCGGTTTGATGTTTATACCCCTGCGGGCAAATTCCCTGATTACCGGTAAAACCCCCGCTCCGAATTCCCCGGTGGTAACAAACAGGCCGTTTTTATACCCACCGAGCTGCAGCGCGCCGGCAAAGGCCCGGATATCCTCAGGAGCAACCCTGTTGCCCCCTTCCCGGCGCGTACAGTGAACGGCCAGAGGCGTCCCCTTATAGACAGCCTCCAGGTCAATACCCTGGTAATCACCCTGGTCCCCTGTTTTCCCGTCAGCCTTCAAATTAACCGACTGGAAGCCCGGCAGTCCGGCCAAAATGTCTCTCACGTAGGGCAGAAATTCCTTCCGAGAACTCATCTTTAATATATCTTCCATGAACTTTTGGCCGGCCAGCCAGAGATTTCGCTGGTATTTACGCCTCTTTTCCCTGAGTGCGGATATCTTTTTAAGCAAAACGGCGGCAGCGGCCAAAACAGGAAGTGACAGCACCAGTGCCGTGGCAGGCTTCCGGGTAAGGTTTACCAGAAAGAAAAAGCTTGCCAGCCATACCAGCAGCAGCCCTCCAACGATGTCCACGGTTCTGCCCAGAATGGTCCTGGTGTCTTCCTTTGGTTTTTGCAAAAAGTAACGCGCGACAACTCCCCTGCCCTGCCGTTCCCGCCAGCGCCTAAAACTCAGCCGGAAACTCCGGCCTTTGATAGTAAAGATACCTCGCATTTTGAAATTTTTCATCCTAATTACACCCTCCGCTAGCTTTTATGATCATTATGATCATTTTGTCCAATTTGCAGGAAAATCTTACCTGTACCATCTAGAGGGCCTCAAACCGGCCATAAATGATTTTTTATCCTTTACTAGCGGGAGTTTATATTGTTTAATGTTAATGTCATTAAAATTAACCGGGAGGTTAACCATATGCTCTATGAAAGCACCAGGGGACAATATGGGCGGGTTTCGTCAGCGGAGGCCATCAAGCTGGGACTGGCGCCGGACGGAGGGCTGTTCGTGCCCAGCCGGAACGTGCTCTTTACTGAAGAGCAGCTTAATGAAATGGCCGGCCTGAATTATCAGGACAGGGCAATTTTACTCCTGGAAGAGTACCTCAGCGATTACACCAGGGAAGAGATCGAGGCATGTGTGAAACTGGCCTACAATGCTGAAAAGTTTAACTCACCGGAAACAGCGCCGGTACGCAAGTTGAATGATTCCCTGTTTATCCTGGAATTATGGCACGGCCCCACCTGCGCCTTTAAAGATATGGCCCTGCAAATCCTGCCCCACCTGTTGACCAGGGCAGCGGCAAAAACAGGTGAAAAGTCCGACATTGTGATTCTTGTGGCGACCTCCGGCGACACCGGCAAGGCGGCCTTGGAGGGCTTTAAAGATGTGACGGGCACCAGGATCATAGTATTTTACCCCGAGCAAGGTGTCAGCGAGGTGCAAAAGCTCCAGATGATCACCCAGGAAGGAAATAACGTAGCCGTGGTCGCTGTCCGGGGTAACTTCGACGACGCTCAGACCGGGGTTAAGAATATTTTTGCCGACAGGGCCTTTAACCAGGAACTGCTAAGTTACAATTACAGGCTGTCTTCAGCCAATTCCATCAACTGGGGCCGGCTGGCGCCACAGATCGCCTATTACTTCTCCGCTTATCTTGATCTTCTGGCTAAAGGTGAGATAAAACGCGGTGAAAAGATAAATTTCGTTGTACCCACAGGCAATTTCGGCAATATCCTGGCGGCTTATTACGCCAGGGAAATGGGCCTCCCGATAAACAGGCTGATCTGCGCCGCCAATTCCAATAATGTCCTTACCGATTTCATACACACCGGCACATACGACCGCACCAGGCGGTTTTTAAGAACGATTTCCCCTTCCATGGACATTCTTATTTCCAGCAACCTGGAACGGCTGCTCTATCATCTTTCCGGCCGCAAGCCGGAACAGATCCGCCAGTGGATGGATAACTTGAACCAGACCGGCTTTTACAAGATAGATAAGACCACCTATAATCTGATCAAAGAGATTTTTTGGTCTGATTTTGCCTCTGACAGTGAAACACTGGAAACTATCAGGACTGTTCAAGTCCGTTATGGGTACGTGATGGACACTCACACCGCGGTGGGGATGAGAGTCTATGACAGCTACCGCGAGGCCACCGGTGACGAAGCTAAAACTGTCATTGCCTCGACCGCCAGTCCGTTTAAATTTAACGAAAGCGTGGTCAAAGCTATTGAGGGGGAAGACGCTGTCAGGGGTAAGGACGAGCTAGTCCTGCTGGAAGTCCTGGCTCAAAAAAGCGGTCTGGAAATTCCGTCCGGTCTCCGGGATCTGGATAAAAAGCCGGTGTTGTTTAAGAATGTTGTGGATAAGGATCAAATGACCGGGGCTGTCAGAAACATCTTGCTGACGTAATGCGCTGCCAACTCGGGCAATGTAGCGTTAGCGGCATGTATAAAAAATAACAAAAAAAGGGCAGGTTCAACCTGTCCTTATGTTTTGGCCGGTTACTTACTAATTGTCTGGCCTGTTATTAATCACAATTATTCCTATGCCCCTCTCCTTCCCTGGCTGTGCCGGCTGAGCCGCCCACCAACTGGCCAATTAGCGCGGCACTAAGTGACAGCGGAATAAACCACGCATTTAAACCAAGTTTAAACCGGAGGTAAATAATCAGCGGTACAGACAGGTGAACCGCCAGAAACCAGTTGGCGGAGAACTTTCTTACTGTCGCCCGCCACCAACCCAAGGGCAGGTTGCAGATGAAGGAGAAAACAGCGAGGCCCGCAGCTGAAAGTACATAATGGGGCATATCACTCACCCCGCTCATTAATTATATACATATATACACTATTATAACTGAATAGTGACCGGACAGGGGAAAAAGTTGCCGGAATTTAAAATTGCTTGTCTCTAAGCATTTCTATTACCACGGCGTCCGTTGGAAAAGCCAGCGGCGGCAGAGAAGCAAGGTCAAAGTAACCGACCTCGTCCAGATCAGCCTGAGCTTTTAATTGACCGCCCACCACTTCTGCCATAAACCAGATGCCCACAGTATGGGTCTCGGGGTTGTGAAAATTTGATTGCACCGTAAAAACCCTGTTTATTTTCACATCAAGGCTCGTCTCTTCCTTAAACTCACGCTTCGCGGCATCAAACACATCCTCGTCATATTCCACATAGCCGCAAGGCATGCACCACAAACCGCGGTAACTGCTGTTTCTCTTGCCCAGGAGAATGCGGCCAGCCTGGTCAAAAACAATCACAGCAACTCCCACCACAGGATTTTCGTAAAAGATGTATTGACAGGAATTACAGGTTAGCCTGTCCCTGTCCCCGCAGCTTCTGTATTCTAAAACACTGCCGCATTTCGGGCAGAAAAAGTACCGCTGTTTCATTTACCCACACCTCTTTAAAAACCTCTGTGTTGATTATAAACCATACACCCTCAAACCAGATATAAAAATAATGGCTGGTTTTAAAAACCAGCCTTACACGCCTTTTTTGATAAGAATACTGTTAAGAACCGCTGCAATCTTATTAATGAAGAGCGGCAAGTTAGCTATCCCCACACTGGAAATAGGGTTGGATAGCTTTCCGCCGTTTTTTTCCAGAGGGCAGTACCAATCAGTAAGGTACCTCATTTCCCTGTTCTCTTTTATTTTTGCAAAATTTACTCCTGCCGTTACCACCGGCGCCAACCCCTTTGTTAACTTCAGGTTAATTTTTTGTAAATATTATATTAAGGGATTGCCTGGCAAGTGTCAAAGAAATTTTACCGATTAACACAAAATTAATATTTAAATAATTCACAATTAACTTTATGCTTATACACTAGAAGCATCAGGCTAGTCTTGTTAAGGTGGTTAAAAAGATGCCGTTAATCCTGGCTGTAGATGATGAGCTTAATATTCTCGAGCTTTTAAAGTATAACCTGTCTAAAGAAGGTTACCGGTTTATCGGTGTTACCAGCGGCAGCGATGCCATAAAGGCGGCCTATGAAGAAAAACCTGACCTGATCATTCTGGACATTATGCTGCCTGAAATGGATGGCTGCGATATACTCCGCAATTTAAAGTCCAACAAATCAACCATGTCAATTCCCGTAATAATGTTGAGCGCCAAGGGCGATGTGCTGGACAAGGTGATTGGATTAGAACTGGGCGCTGACGACTATGTTACCAAACCATTTTCGCCAAGGGAAATCCTGGCCAGGGTAAGAGTACATTTGAGACACAAGCGCCAACCCCCTCCCAACGAAGAAATAAAAGATGAAATCAGGATTAAAAAACTGGTAATCCGGCCGGATAGATATGTAGCTATGCTGAATGGGAAAAAGCTTGATCTTACCCCAAAAGAATTTGAGCTGCTGCGCCTGCTGGCCGCAAACCCCGGCCGGGTCTTTACCAGGGACATCCTGCTGGAAAGAATATGGGGTTACGATCGGGTCAGGGAAACTCGCACTGTGGACGTACACATCCGCTACCTGCGCCAGAAAATCGAAAAAGACCCCGCCAGACCGGAATACATTGAAACAGTGCGCAGTGTCGGCTACCGTGTCTGCTCGGATAAATAAAACGTGGCTGTAAAATCATGCCACTTAAAATATAAAGAAAAGTATAAAAGGTGCCAAGGAGGAGAATGTTTTGTTAAAGAAAACAACCTTTATGGTGTTTGCCGTGTTTTGCCTGACCGCCTTACTCGTACTGGCAGGCTGCGGCAGCAAGCGGGCTGCTGACAAGAACCAGCAGTTGTCCGGCAACATCACCGCGGTCGGCTCCACAGCCATTCAGCCTCTGGCGGAGCAGGCGGCAACCCAGTTCATGGCCAAAAACCCCAACGTCAGAATCGTGGTACAGGGAGGCGGCAGCGGTGTCGGCCTCACCCAGGTTTCCCAGGGGGCCGCTGACATCGGCAACTCGGACATTTTTGCTGAAGAGAAAAGCGGCATCGACGCCGCACAACTGGTTGACCACCAGGTCGCGGTCGTGGGCATGGCCGCGGTGATTAACCCCGCCATAAAGATTGACAACCTGACCAGGCAGCAACTGGTGGATATCTTCACCGGCAAAATCACTAACTGGAGCAGTGTCGGCGGACCGGATCAGAAAGTGATCCTGGTTAACAGGCCCAAGGCCTCCGGCACCCGTGCAACGTTTAAGAACTACGCTCTTAGTGGCGCTGAGGAAGCCAACGGTATAGAAGAAGATTCATCCGGCACAGTCCGCAAAATTGTTAAAGAAACCCCGGGCGCCATCGGCTACCTGGCCCTCTCTTACCTTGACGGGAGTGTCAAAGCGGTGAGCATCGACGGCGTGGAGCCAGCCAAAGACAATATCGTCTCCGGTAAGTACCCTGTATGGGCTTACATGCACTGCTACACCAAAGGAAATCCAGGAGGAGCAATAGATGCCTTTTTGAATTACCTGATGACTGATGATGTGCAAAAAACTATAGTTCCCCAGCTTGGATACATCCCTGGAACTGAGATGAAAATTGTCAGAGACTCGGCCGGCAACGTAAAGAATAAATAAAGAGTCTATATATACGGGAGCAGGCCGGTCAACCGGTCCGCTCCTTTCTTTACAGGGAGATGTTTATAATGATAAAAATCCTGCTTCATAGAGCTCTAAAATTAAGCGGCAGTGAAAAACTGGGCAGAATTCTTACAGCCGGCGCAGTGGCCATTGCTATTATCTCCACCATTACCATAGTCTTTTTTATTTCCACCAAAGGACTTTCCACTTTTGTGGTTAACGGTATTAGCCTCCAGGACTTCCTCTTTTCCACCAACTGGTTGCCTGACCGCCTGCCGGAAGAGGGCGGTCCTCAAGTCGGCGTGCTGGTTTTTATTTTAGGGTCTCTGATCGTTTCGCTGCTGGCTGTGCTTTTAAGCGCGCCGCTCAGCGTCGCCTGCGCGGTATTCATCGCTGAAATCGCGCCAAACTGGGGCCAGCGGGTGCTGCAGCCGGCCATCGAAATCCTGGCGGGGATACCATCTGTGGTTTACGGTTATATCGGCTTGAGTGTGCTGGTTCCCTTTATCCGCAACCATATCGGCGGAATTGGCTTCAGCGTTTTGGCAGGATTTCTGGTTCTTACCGTGATGATCCTGCCCACCATAGTAAGCATATCCACCGACAGCTTGAGAGCGCTGCCCGGCGAGTGGAAAGAGGCGGCTTACGCCCTTGGCTCCACCCGCTGGCAGACCATACGTCTGGTTCTGCTTCCCGCTGCCCGTTCAGGTCTTTTGACCGGTATCGTGCTGGGCCTGGCCAGGGCTTTTGGTGAAGCACTGGCGGTCCAAATGGTAATTGGCAACACCAGAAAAATTCCCGGGTCTATCCTTGATCCTGTAATCACCCTGACCAGCGCTATAACCATGGATATGGGCAATACCCCGATGGGCTCCCTGTGGAACAACTCCCTCTGGTCTATGGGCCTGCTGCTGTTAATAATGTCTTTCTTCTTTATCGTGATAATCCGGTTTATCGCTTTAAAAGGAGGTGCCGCCCGGTGAATTCCCGTCTTGCTGACAGAATAGCCACCGCCGTGTTCTGGGCTGGCGCCCTGATCGTAATCATTATTCTGGGTTCACTCATAGGATATGTCATTTATCACGGCGGAAAGTCCATAAGTTGGGACTTCCTCACCAAACCCCCTCAGGTAATCAGGGCCGGCGGTGGTATCGGACCGCAGATTTTCAATTCCTTTTACCTGCTTGTTTTATCCATGGCTTATACCATACCCGTTGGCTTGCTGGGCGGGATTTACCTGGCCGAATACGCCGGCAATAACAGGTGGACAGAGCTCGTAAGGCTCTCTATCGAAACATTAAACTCACTTCCTTCAATTGTGGTTGGTCTTTTCGGCCTGCTCGTTTTTGTAAATATGACAGGCTGGGGTTATTCACTAATATCCGGCGCTCTGGCCCTCACCGTAATCAACCTCCCCCTTATGATCAGGATCACGGAGGAGTCTATACGCGGCGTACCCGGCAGCCTGCGCGAGGCGAGCCTGGCCCTAGGCGCCAACCGCTGGCAGACTATCATCAAGGTTGTACTGCCCAGCGCCTTCCCCGGACTGGTCAGCGGCGCCATTATCACATCCGGCAGGGTCTTTGGTGAAGCCGCAGCTCTTTTGTTTACAGCGGGTATGTCCAGCCCGGCCCTGGATTTCACCAACTGGAACATTTTTGACTCATCTTCACCCCTGAATCCCTTTCGCCCGGCGGAAACACTGGCCGTACATATCTGGAAGGTCAACACTGAGGGCCTGATCCCTGATTTGAGAAGGGTCGCGGACGGCTCTGCGGCAGTGCTGATTCTGGTAGTTCTCGGCTTCAACCTGGTCGCCCGTTATCTGGGCAGAAAAATATACAGGCGTATGTCGGCCACATAAGAACTAAATCCTGAAAGGGGAAGCAAGGTGAAGATTGCGGTTATATCTGACATTCACTCTAATATTGGGGCGCTCGAAGCAGTCTTGCAACACATTGATGGAAAGCAGGTTGACACGATTGTTTGCGCCGGTGACCTGGTCGGGTACCTGCCCTTTCCAAATGAGGTGATTGACCTGATGAGAGGAAGAAAGATAACCTGTGTCATGGGCAATTATGACGACGCCATCGGGAATGCACGCCTGGTTTGCGGCTGTGACTACAAGAATGAGCGGGCTAGAGTGGCCGGCGAACAGTCCCTGGTCTGGACCAGGGACCGTGTAACTGAAGAAAACAAGTCTTTTTTGCGGGGTCTTTCCCGTGAAATAAATCTGACTATAAATAACTGCCGTGTAAAAATAGTACACGGCAGCCCGAACCATTTAAATGAATACCTGCCTGAGGATACAAGTGAAGTTTATTTAAAAGAGCTTCTTGCCCCAACTAACACAGATGTGCTTATCTGCGGCCATACCCATATCCCATATCATAAAAATTTTGAAAACGGTAAACACGTGATCAACGCGGGCAGCGTGGGCAAACCCAAACATGGCGACCCGCAGGCGGTTTATACGGTGATAGACATTGCTGAAGTTGTGGATGTTAAGGTTTATAAAGTACAGTACGACTTTGCCGGCGCGGCCAGGGCTATCATCTCCGCCGGGCTGCCGGAGGAGTTTGCCGCTGAGATACTTACAGGCCGGGCATTATACTAATAAGAAATCCATGCTGCTAACGCGGCATCAGCAGAGGATGGAATCATCGATGTAGGTTCGATTTCAATCGAACACGGTGCGTTAGCGCCGAACTAGTAGTCTGTTAACTCTTAAACTGTGGATAAAGCCGCTTTAATTTGGTTCTT
>CAZIYV010000082.1:0-14301 GCA_964543575.1 uncultured Pelotomaculum sp. | reverse complement strand
GTGGAGAACTGCGGTTTTCAGGATAGCCTTGACCACTGGAGTTACACCGGGGTGCAACCTGTTATTATTACTTGCACTTCGTATGATTTATCAAATACATCCGCCAATCTAGGCCACTCAACAGCTATGACCTCTACAATCTATCAGGATGTGCCGGTGCACGGAGGAGAACTGCTTACCCTTTCAGGTATGGCAAAAACTAGGAGCGTGAGCGGCGTGGGCGTCTGCTATAAAATTGAGTTTTATGACGCATCGAACAACCAGGTGGGAGATACAATAAACACGGGTTATCTAACCGGCAACAAAGACTTCACCAGGCTTTCCAGCCTGGCAGATGCGCCCCAGCAGGCAAGTTACGCCCGTGTGACAGGTGCTTTTGAAGGAACCGGCACTGTGTATTTCGATACGGTAAAGCTCGTGCCGCGCAACAGTGAAAAGTATGAATACGATTCAAGGAAGAATTATGTTACACTTAGTGAAGATCCCCTCGGCTACCAAAACAGTTATACCTATAATGAAAATATCGGCACCAAAGAGAGCTTTACGGATGCCGAGGGGAATACCACTTTCTACTACTATGACGATTTAAACAGGCTGGATGAGGTAGAAGATCCCTTAGGAAGCAGCGCCTACTATGATTATGATGATGTAAGCAACCTCAACGCAACACGTGATCCCAGGAGCGCCAGCCGGGCAGACAACAATTACCTAACGCTATATGGATATACGGAAATAGATCAACTAGACAACCTGACCGACCCGCTTGATAGAAGCACATCCAGCACATACGACCGTTGCGGCAATTTGACCAGCGTCACACTGCCTAACGGCATGCAGACCAGCTACACCTACGACGACGCTCACCGTCTGACAAGAAGAACACTGCATGACGGCAAGTACTTTGATTATACTTATGATGACGCCAATTATTTAACCGGTATTACAGACCAGGACAACAACAGCTACACATGGGACTACGACCGGGCAGGCAGGGTTTTGTACTCCATAGATAGTTTTGATTACCGGCTTGACTACGAGTGGGATAAAAGCCACAATCTTATCGAGGAAAAGGAGGATGTATATCATTCTGTAAGATATGGGTATAGGAGTGATAACAAGCTTTCATATGTTAAATTACCAGATAATGCAAGGATTACTTATCGATATGACGAAAGCGGCCGAGTATTTCAAATTAGGCATCCATATTATATTGACGATGAGCCAGCCTTTGTAAATTTAGGCTATGATCGCGACGGCAGGTTGAAAACAATACAAGACCCCGGCTTACCGGGTGGCAAGTTTATATACTCTTATTACAGTAACGGGAGTATCAGTGAGATTAAATCATGGGCAGGCACGGAGACCTTTACATATGACGACAACGGTAGGTTGCTGACATGGACACTAAACGGTGTAACAAAAAGCTACGACTACGACGATGCAGGCAATTTAACTAACAAGGAAGGCAGCCTATATGATTATAACAGCGCCAATCAGATAACCAACCAGGGATTCACCTATGACGAAAACGGTAATCTGACCAGTGACGGAACACTCATATATGCCTATAACTCGGAAAACCAGCTGGTTGAAGTAAGGAAAGTATCCGACAACAGCCTGGTTGCCACCTACAGCTATAACCATAACGGGCTGAGGAAAAGCAAGACCGTGTATGGTGGCCAGAATTCAGGCACTACAGAATATCACTGGGACGCTCTGGGGCGGCTGGTACGCGAGAATGGTTCAAGATATTATTACGACAATAAGGGCAACCTGGTAGCCATGGGCGGTGCTAGGTCCACACCAACCTGCGCGGAGATGTTGTTTCGATATATGATGAAGAAGATGACAATACCGTTGCCTCTTATAAATACGATCCGTGGGGAAATGTTATATATGAACATAGTATTCTTTCTTTAAAGAAACAGCCTTTTAGGTATGCCGGGTACTACTACGACTTTGAGACGGGGCTATACTATTGCCAGAGCAGGTACTACAGCCCGGCGCTGGGGAGGTTTTTGACGAAGGATGGGTACGGGTTTATAAGTCATTCTAATCCTCAGACGCTGAACTTGTACACGTATTGTGGGAATAATCCTGTTAATCACTGTGACCCGACAGGGCATTCGAAGGAAATCGATAGTCAGCTTGATATGTCAGAGGCGGATAAAGAAAAAATTGCAGAACTAGGTTATCTTTGGCAAATTGATGAAGCTAACAGGGCTTCATATGAAGCACAAGCAGATGCAATTAGGGCGCCTTATATTGCTGATTTAGTTCAAAAGAATTTATTATTAGGATCAAAAGGAATCCATACCGATTATGATTTGAATGGCAATAGATATATTCATCATGAACAGTCGGACTTAAGATTTAATAGAAATGGAGAAATTGTTGAGCATAATGGTAAGGTCACTGGGCCAGCTACTGGGGCTGCGGCAAAGGTATTACAGTATTTAAAAAATGTGAGACCTAATTTTTTCATCGAGGGACCTGGAATTTTTGTGATTCCACCTGATTGGCAGGATATGTTTTATCCCGGTGGAAAGCGACCATCAACATAAAATAATTTAGAAATGAGTGATCATTATGAAGAACAAAATATCTTTAGCCCCATGTTGTTATAGATTCAAAATGAGTGTTAAGGATGGGATTCTTAGGCATGCACAAAATTATGATGAAACAGAATGGATTATTTCTGATGGTGATCATATTTACTATTGCCCCTATTGTGGCTCATATATAAAAGGTGAAGGATTTGGAAGATCTTATAAAAAAGTAGAAAAAATAGATGAGCAAGAATACACTTTAATTCGTAAAATAATAACTAAATATAACCCAGAACAAAAAAATATATTAGATATTTTAAGTGTAGCTAACTTGAAAAATGATCAACTAGAATTTATTCATTCAGTTTTATCTAAGGAATATAAAGATAATGGTTTAGGTAAGGAGGATGAGCCTAACGATTATGGACTAGCAGTATTAGACTTAATTCGCAAGGTATTGTATTTTATAAATTAAAACAATGGAAGCAAGAGGAAGTAAGTGAAAGTTTTCTTGCTTCAATTTTTTTGTTTAAAAGGAGGGTGTATCCCGGTAGTGTTAAGAAATTTGTGCTTTTACCCCATCGGCCTTAACGCAGGTGGGATTTAATATTATCGGGGTAAGAGAGGACAATTGCAGCATATTGTAATAGAGAGCCTTTCGGCATATCAGAGAGTGTTATCATTTCATCTTTTTTATTTTAGCTATTATAATATCAATGTAATGCAAGAGATTCTTAAACTTTTCCTTTGAATGCTTCTGCAAATCACTCTCCCAACATCTCAACGTCTTAACATTAACTCCTAAAACAGAAGCAAATTCCTTCATCATCATCCCACGGAGTGAAGCAAGGGTGGGAAGCAAGGGGACGGTTCTCTTGCTTCCTTTTTTTGTGTGTGGTAAAATGTAGTTAAAAAATGAGAGTGATACTTGTGCCAAGAAAGGCTCGCGAAAAAGGTGAAAGCGGCATATACCACGTAATGCTGAGAGGAACCAACAGGCAGGAGATCTTCCATGACGATGAGGACTGCTTAAGGTTCCTCGAAACACTTGAAAAGTACAAGAAGCAGAGTGAGATTAAAATATACGCATGGTGCCTGATGGGCAACCATATACACTTGCTGATTGGAGAAGGCAATGAAGAGATCTCGGACACAATGCGGCGTATAGGAGTAAGCTACGCATGGTATTACAATTGGAAATACAATACTGTAGGACATTTGTTCCAGGACAGGTTTAGAAGTGAGAGTGTGGATAACGATGCGTACCTTGTGACAGTGACAAGGTACATACATCAAAATCCTGCGAAGGCCGGACTTGTAGAAAAGCTTACAGACTGGAAATGGAGCAGTTGCAATGGGTATTATGGAGGGAAAACTTATCCACCGGGATTATTGGACAGAGAATTGATACTGGGTATGTTTTCTGAGGAAAAGACAGGCGCCATTGCCGGTTTCAGGGAATTTAACGAAGCAGAAAATGAGGATAAATGCCTGGACGATCGAGCAATTAAGCGCTTAACAGATGAGCAAGCGGGAGCAGCAATAAAGGAACTGATTCCCGTAACTGATATGGTCCAAATGAAAAGCCTGTCAAAGGCCCGGAGGGATGAGATAATATCAAAGGTCAAACAGATAGAAGGCTTGACACAAAGGCAGGCGGCCAGAATTTTAGGTATTTCACCAAATTTGATATTCAAGGCATAAAAGAAGTAAGCGAAGCGAGGAAGCAAAAGAACCGTCCCTTTGCTTCGCCCCGGAAGAAAGATGGAAGAGTACATGATTATTGACGCACATACACACATTTATCCTGATTTAGTGGCGGAAAAAGCGATAAGAACCATTATTGGGAATACAAATGGCTACTTGGATGCTTATACAGACGGTACTTATAATAATTTATTAACATCCATGGATGACGCGGGCATTGACATTTCCATTGTTCTGACAGTTGCCACCAACCCGGAACAAGGAAAAGGTATTTTGCAGTGGATCAAACAAATGATTAATCTTTCCCCGCGGATGATTTACTTTGGATCTGTTCATCCCTATGATCCTGACATTAAAAGTATTATTAAAGAAATAAAGGAATTGGGGATACAAGGCCTCAAATTCCATCCCGCTTACCAGCACTTTCCGGCTGATTCAAAAGAAGCTTATAAAGTATATGACGAAGCTTTGAGAAATGATTTGATTCTTTACTTTCACTCAGGTTTTGATTTGAGCATGCCGGAATCTGTTTACGCGTCTATAGAGAGATTTGCCAACATTCTAAAGGATTTTGAAGGTTCAAAAATAATATTAGCCCATGCCGGAGGAATTGGCGAATGGGATAAAATTTTGGATTTGTTTAGTGATAAAAAATGCTACTACGACACATCATTTGTCTTAGAAGACTTGATGATCAATGAACATGCCAAAGCACTTTACAGGCAGAATGAGGATTATTTTATTTTTGGTACAGACAATCCCTGGCGGGATCAAAAAAAGTATGTTGATTTAATCAGGAATTCAGGTTTTTTTAATCAGGAACAAAAAGATAAAATATTTTATAAAAACATTTCTAAACTGATTAAAATCCCTTCATGTTGACAGGTTATGACATATAATAGATAATTTTATAACGAGCAAATTTTTAAGGAGGAATGAAGCAGCTACAAATTAGTTAAATAAAAGTAAACATAAAATAATAAACCATTGACATCGAACATACGTTCAAATTAAGATGATGGTAAGAGGTGATGTCAATGGAAAAATTGCTAACATCTCACCAGGTAGCAAAATTATTAAACGTATGGCCTCACACATTACGTCGCTGGGAAAGAGAAGGAAAATTAAAACCACTGCGTACACCTGGCGGCCATAGGCGATACAAAGAATCACAGATAATGGCTTTAATTGGTGAAGATATAACTGAGAACGAAGCAAAACACTGCGCTGTTTATGCCCGTGTATCCACTGCAAAACAGGCCGATGCCGGAAATTTACAGCGGCAAAAAGAGCGGTTAATAGCCTATGCGGTAGAAAAAGGTTATCAAGATAAAGCAGTATATACTGAAATCGCTTCCGGCCTGAACGAGAACAGGCGGGAACTTGCCAAACTGGCCAAAGTAGCCACAAAGGGTGAAATAGAGATAATTGTCATAGAATATAAAGACCGGTTAGCCCGTTTCGGTTATAAATATTTAATACTACCAGTCATGCGGCGTCTGCATCGACATTATGGAATTAAACGAAGAGAAATCACCCCAAGAAGAACTGGTAGACGATATGATTGCCATAGTGACAGTTATTCCGCCAGGATATACGGCAAGCGCGGCTGGATAGTGGCAAAAAAGCTGACCGAGCTTATTGAGCAGGAGGTGGTTGCCGGTGAAGACCACGGTTAGAGGCGTCATCCTCCAGCTTACAGAAGTCCAAAAAACATTCCTCGACAACCTCTTGGGACGCTACTGCGCCGCCGTAAGGTGGTCATTTAAGAGGCTGTTGGACGACTGGAAAACCCAGGACATACGACTGACGGTACAAAGTAAGTTCAACCTGAACTCCCGCCAAGCCAACGACGCCGTATACGATGCCAATGCAACGGTAAGATCACAGAAAGAACTGGTTAAACTCAACCACGCCAATGCCGCAAATAAGGTTCAATTTACACGGAAGCGACTACAGAAAGCCAAGTCCTCCAAAATGAAAGCCAACCTGCAAAGACGCCTGGATAAAGAGCAGCGCAAGCTGGCATTTTGGCAGAAGCACCTGGACGCAGGTACGTTCCCGCCAGTGGTATTCGGCGGGAAGAAACTCTTCCATGAACGCTGCAAGGGCAATATAACCCGCGAAGAATGGCAGGAAGCCCGGAGCAGTCGTTATCTTTCCAGAGGTGATAAAACCAAAGGTGGAAACCTAAACACCCGGCTATATACCAAAGACGGAAACATCTATCTTGACATAGCCGCAGAGCCGGTTGAGACAGGTAAAGTCATCAGGTTTAACCGAATCACTGTTCCTGTATACCTGGCGCATAAGCCATCAAAAAAGACTGGTTTAATCAACGGCCGAAATTATCGTCAAATGGTGTTGGATTACATTAAAACCGGTAATGCCTATCAGGTAGAGATCATTCGTGAAAAAGGCTGTTATTACGTCCACATTACCATCAAAGAAGAAGTGCCTGCGATATACACAGCCCATAACGGAGTAATTGGAGTAGATACCAACCCGGAGGGCCTGGGCATAGCCCGTGCCGACTGTCTGGGGCAGTTCAAAGAAAGCCTTTGGCTTGGGCAAAGTGAGTGGATATACGCCAGAAGCAGCCGCCGGGATAACCTGATTGGTGAAAAAGTTGCCCTTGTAGTGGATATGGCAAAACAGTTAAACTGCATACTTGTCGTAGAGGATCTGAAATTCAAAAACGACAAATCCGTTACAGCCAAATTTAACCGGATGGGCCATGGGTTTGTCTGGTCAAAATTTCTGCAAACGGTAGAACGAAGAGTTGTGCGGGAAGGAGTTCCTTTAGTTAAGGTGCAGCCACCATTTACGTCAATTATTGGCATTCTGAAGTATCAACAACAGTACGGCATCTCGAACCATGAAGCAGCGGCATACACAATAGCCCGGCGTGGTCTGGGATACAACAAGGAAAAAATACCTAAAAAATTGTTGAAAGAGTATATCAAGAATAGAGAAACCTTTGTTTTGCTACCCAACTGGAAACAGTGGGGCATAATTAAAAAAGCGATTGAAACTACAATTAAAAATTTAACCAAAAGGAAGGTGAAAAATCTGGTTTTCTGGCAGCACTATAGAAAACAACTGTTAGCAGGGTAAACCTTGCCATAGATTTTGCACAGCGGCACAGTACACGTTGTGAAAGGCTGTTGTCGCAAGTAACAATCAGGCGGTGGGTAACACCCCCTTCCGGGCAGAACTGGTCTTCCAAAGGGTCAGGCGGTGAACTGTAAGGTAAGCCACCCGGAATATGGACGAGAGTCCATAGCTCAGCAGTTGAATCCTGTGATACTGCCTCCCGTAAGTCGGCGGGAGAGAAAGTTAATAAATCTGGATTATTCTAAATAAATCAGATTTATTTAGTTTTCAGAAACCAGGAGCGCAGATGGAATATAAAATTCTACTTGCTTCTGACGGGTCGGATAATGCCCTCAGGGCGGCTGAATTTACTGCCGGAATGGTTAGCATGGCCCCTGCGATCAAGGTGACTGTTTTAGTGGTAAACGAAATGCTGGAAAAAATGAAGTATTATTCACCCCTGCGAACTCCCGTGATTTTTGAGGAAGTCGAGATATTTTTCAAAGATAAAACCCAGGATGCACTGGACAGGACAATAGAAGTATTTAAAGAGCTTAAGATCGAAGTGGAAGGGTTAGTAAAAGTGGGCAACCCGGCCCAGGTTGTGGTGGATTTTGCGCGGGAGGAAGAATTTGACCAAATTGTTGTCGGCAGCAGGGGTTTGGGCAGCCTGAAAGGCATAGTGCTGGGCAGTGTTAGCTCCAAAATCGTGCAGTTGGCCGGTTGTCCCGTTACTGTAGTGAAATAAGATAACCGGCCAGGCCGGTTATCTTTAGTGCAGGGACTTCTTAACATCATTTGGCAGATTTGATTCTAACAGCTCTTTTAATTCCTGATGCTGCTCTTCGTTCAGTAAATCCTTAATAGCCAGGGAACCCTCGGCGACTTTCTCGCTGAGATAAATCGGGGCTTCGGTGCGCAGAGCCAGCGCGATGGCATCGCTTGGCCGGGAGTCAACCACCATTTCCTTGTCCTGATGCCACAGGTGCAGCTGGGCGAAATAGGTCCCGTCTTTGACATCATTGATTAAAACCATGCTCAGCTGGATTTCCAGGCGGCTGCAGATATTTTTTAAAAGGTCATGGGTCAGCGGTCGCTCCGGGCAAATACCCTGCAGGGTCAGGGCAATAGCATGAGCCTCTAATGGTCCTACCCAAATAGGCAGGGCTTTTGACTCATCCTCGTCTATCAACAAGATCACCGGGTTCATCATGATGTCATAGGCGATTTCTTTAACTGTAACTGGAATCATTTGATTTCACCTTCTTTTATAAATAAGGGAAGTATTAGCAAGTACCGTTTTTTTGAGGTGGAAAACATGGATTTAACCTGGCTTTTTTTGATCCTATGTCCTTATATGCTGCTGTATTTTTATTTTTCCGATGTGACTCACTGGTCCAACTGGAAAATTACAGTTTCATGGCTTCTTGGGTTAATCATCATTATCGCTGGGTGGTTTTTAATAAACTATTTTATCTCTGATCCTCTGCCGTTTCCAGCCCCTTTGTTCAAAGCGGCTTAATGCTATTTTACCATAAGAGCCAGGGGCCGAAAAGGTCATAAATCAGCGAAACTTTTTTAGTGCAAATAGCTTGGATAGGAGTTGTATATAAAGCTTATCCTATGCTATACTACTTTTTAGTCAGGCCGGTTATTAAACGGTCGGGCCGTGAGGCAGCGGTTTTGCCCGTGGGACTTCATCTGGCATAAAGGATGAGTGCGCGGGCTTATTTGCTTTTTAAGGGGGTGTGGAGACTTGAATGAGCAGACAAAAGCGGCACGCCTGTCGATTGCTTCCAATACAATCTTAACCCTTGGGAAACTCGGTGTCGGCATCTCTATGAATTCAGTGAGTGTAATTTCAGAAGCTATACACTCCGGTTTGGATTTGCTGGCCGCCATACTTGCCTTTTTATCGGTCAGGGAGTCTGCGAAGCCGGCTGATGACAGGCACCAGTACGGCCACGGAAAATTTGAGAATTTGGCAAGCATCATCGAGGCCATATTAATACTGGCGGCGGCAGGCATGATTATCTATAATGCCTATCCCAAGTTATTTGTAGTGGTGGAGGTTCACTCCCTGGGGCTTGGTTCGATTGTCATGGGAGTTTCCGCGCTGGTTAACTTTTTTGTTTCCAGAGAACTGATGCGGGTAGCCCGCAAGACGGAATCACCTGCTCTCGCCGCAGATGCGTGGCATCTCCGTACGGATGTTTATACCTCTCTGGGCGTGTTGGCCGGAATTGTCGCCATTAAGATAACCGGTCTGGCCATCATAGACCCTCTAATAGCTATTGCTGTGGCGCTGCTTATTGTTAAAGCGGGTATAGATTTAATACGTGATTCGGTTCACAGTATCCTGGACGCCAACCTGCCGGAAGAGGATGAAGAGGTTATCAGGGATATTTTGAGAAAGCATTCATCCAGTTATGTGGAGTTTCACAAGCTCAGGACCAGAAAGGCCGGTTCCCAGCGCTATGTGGACCTGCACCTGGTGGTGCCCAGTGAGTGGGCTATCAATACTGTACACACACTTTGTGACCACATTGAAGATGACATTAGAGCCAGGTTAAACGGCGCCCTGGTTTTAATCCACACCGAGCCCTGCACTCTCCAATGCCAGGACTGCTGCCGGGCGGATGAAGAAAAAAAAAGGAATATAAAATGTGAACCTGGTCAAGAAGACTCTGCAGCCTGCAGGTTTGAGCCGGAAAAATAAATTTCCGGCTTTTTTAATTTTTTACTTATTTTTAACTAGATAAATGACCATACTATCTATCAGTAAAACTTGCAAGGAGGGCACGCAACTGTGACTGCAGCGCTTTTGGAATATTTCGCCGGGGTGCAGCACCGTTTGCCTGGCGAGGCGGAAAGAGTGCTCAAAGCTTTGGAGGATTATGGGGCTATGAATAAGGAAGAGCTGTCCCTGACTTCCAAAGTCAAAAGAGCGGTACTCGATCATGTGGTAATGCAGCTTTACGCTCTAGGTCTGGTTGAGGTCGCGACCGAGGGTAAGAGCAAAATGTGCAGTCTGACAAGTTTGGGCTGGGATTTTTTAAGTCTCAGTAAAGCCGGTTAATCTTTAGCCGGCTTTACTCTGTAAAGGGGCTATTAATGTTGTATAGTAACCGGATAAATGCTAATATTTAAGTGGGTTGGCATAATATTTTATAAGGGGGAGATGGCATGAAAAAGGGGTTACCGCTAGTCGTTGTTGTGTTTACATTAGTGTTTGCAGTACTGGCTTTAGCCGGCTGTGGCGGAAAGAGTCAGCCAGCCAATCAATCAACTGGAACTCAAAGCGCCAAGGAAGAATCGGTGGCGGATCTTTTTGCAAAGGGTAATAAGATCGACGGCATGTCCTATGATTATTTTATAACCTCAAAGGATTCTTCTATGAGCGGCAAGATCTGGATGCAGGGCAAGAAGATGAAGACCGAGGGTGTATTTGACGGTCAGAAGGTGGTCTCTATTATTGATGGTGACACCAATACCTACATTACTTATAACCCCGCAGAGAACAAGGCAATGAAGATCACATCGGCACCGACAGAGGATAAGATTGAAAAACCCACCGATTTTACCAGTGACATCGATACTACAAAGGTTAAGGTGTTGGAAACCACCGTCTATGAAGGTATGAAGTGCAAGGTAGTTGAAATGTTGGAAAAAGAAGGTCAGGTCCAGATAAAAATGTGGGTAAGCGTCGATTACGGTATTCCTGTCCGGGTGGAGGTAGCTGATCCACAGGCCGGAAAAACTGTAATGGAGTACAAGAATGTGAAAGTTGGTTCGATCTCAGCGGATGTCTTTCAACTGCCGGCGGTGGTTGAGGTTACAGATATGAGCGATATGATGAAGAATATGCCCCAGATGCCCAATATGCCCAAGAATTAGTATAAATTTTTATCTGCAAGTCAAACCGGTGAAAATTCACCGGTTTATTTTTATCCCGTGCTTCGTTGCCAAACCAGCCGGTGTCGATTATAATTTTAATATCTATGAAAAGTTTTCCTGAACTTAATCAAACACTATGGAAAGTGAAAACTCCCGTCCCTGCTTTAAGCCGGATTTTAGCACGCCAACTGGGTGTTTCGCAGGTCGTTGCCCAACTGCTGATCAACCGGGGTATTCACACAACTGAACAGGGACGACTCTTCCTCAGCAGTGAATTAACAAGTCTCCACCGACCATTTCTTTTCAAAGACATGAATAAAGCAGTAAATAGAATACTTAAAGCGGTTGAAGCGGAAGAAAAAATACTGGTATATGGTGATTATGACGCGGATGGTTTAACCGCAACCGCGCTGCTTGTTAAAGTTTTTAGGGACCTGGGTCGGGATGTGGACTCTTATGTGCCTAACCGCCTGATTGAGGGATATGGTTTGCACCTGGAAGTCCTGCAAAAAGCACGGGATAATGGAACAAGCCTGGTGATTACCGTGGACTGTGGTATCAGTGCCCTGTCAGAGGCGCGCTGGGCAGCGGAAAACGGTTTGGACCTGATCATAACAGACCACCATGAGCCGCCGCCGGAGATACCTCCGGCCCTGGCACTGCTTAATCCTAAAATACCTGGCTGCGAGTACCCGTTTAAAGACTTAGCGGGAGTGGGCGTAGCCCTGAAATTGGCCCAAGCCCTGCTGGAGAAAGCAGGCAGGGGAAGCGCAGCCTGGCAGGAATATCTGGATCTGGCCTGTCTGGGTACCGTAGCGGACATTGTCCCTATGCATGGAGAGAACCGGACCCTGGTTAAACACGGTTTGCCGGTGCTGGCGAATACCAGAAGCGCCGGCCTGGAGGCTTTAATATCATCATGCGGCATAAAGAAAGAAGATCTTGGCCCGCGTGAGGTTGGCTTCGTCCTGGCCCCCAGATTGAATGCAGCGGGCAGGATCGGCAGCCCCGATCTGGCGTTAAAGCTCTTACTGACTGACAATACTGAGGAAGCACAGGAACTGGCATATGTCTTAAACAAAGGAAATCAAGAGAGGCAGAAAATAGAATCTGCTGTTCTGGGAGAAGCGCTGGGTTTATTGGAGGAAAGACCTGAACTGAGCCAGTCCCGTGTAATAACCCTGGCCTCTGAGAACTGGCACTCAGGTGTAATTGGTATAGTCGCCTCGCGCCTGATAGACCGTTTTTATCGTCCCGTTTTTTTATTGTCCCTGGAAGGCGACGAGGGGAAGGGGTCCGCGCGGAGCATACCCGGCTTTAATATTCATAAAGCCCTGGCCTATTGTCAAAAAAACCTCCTGGATTTTGGGGGGCACGAGATGGCTGCCGGGTTCGCCATAAAAAGAAGCAGCATAGAAAGTTTTTTTAAAGACTTAAATATTTACGCGGAAAAGGTTATCGGAGACAAGAAAATGATGCCGCTGCTGGATGTTGACGGTTTTGTAGACATAGGACAGGTTTCCGAGGGACTGGTCAATGAGATAATAAAACTGCGTCCCTTCGGGCATGCCAACCCGGACCCGCTGCTTGTCTGCCGCAGGGCGACACTCATGGAAAGCCGGGGCGTAGGGAAGGGCGCGGCCCACCTGAAACTCCGCCTGCGTACAGATAACACCGTCCTGGACGGGATCGGCTTTAATCTCGGGGCTTATGCCGAGGTACTGGCTACGGCCGATACTGTTGATATAGCCTTTGTGCCGGGCATGAATGAATACAACGGCAGGCGCAGTGTACAACTCGAAGTGAAGGACCTCAGAACCCCCGCTTCACTTGACGGATTAGAGCAACACCAGGAGGAGACTTTTATTGAAGACACGCTTCTTTCTTCTGCCGGGGAAGTGGCTGAAGATAAAGAAGAACTATTTATTCCGGAGTTTGTTCTTGGCAAGTTCAAAGATATAAAAAAAGGCAACGAGTCCATCAAAGCCGCCCTAAACAAGCGTATTCAAGATGTCGAGTTGATAGACCGCCGCAATTCAAGTGACCGGCCTGCCCTGCTGGCCAGACTTGCCGGCGATGAGCCTACTTTAGTAGTAACTTCGTGTGCTTACCAGGCCATTGAGCTGGCCCATCATATTCAAATGGCCAGACCAGATTTAAAGGGGAAGATTGCCTGTAGTCATCAGCAGCATCACAAAGACAAAGAACAGGAGATACTAGCTCCGCGCAAACCAGGTGAGCCAGGCGTTATGGTCGCTACCCCTGAGGGGGTGTCCCTTAACTGTTTTAGTCCAGGGCAGGTGGTATTATATCACCTCCCCTACGACCTGCAAGGTATTAATTCCGCGATTGAAAAGGTTCCGCCGGGCGGCAAGATGTACTTTTTATGCAGTAATGAGGATTTCCAGGACAATTTGCTGGGACTTGAATCACTTGTCCCGGGCAGGGAGTACCTGGCCAATCTCTATCATCTGCTGCGCCGGGAGAAAAAAGAATATCTAACGGCGCACATAAACCGGCTGAACGCAGCCATGACTGGATCAGGTTTTTTTCATGCCGGGGCCTATACGGCTAGAGTCGCTTTCACCGTTCTAAGTGAGCTGGGATTGCTCACATGTGATGATAAGGGTGACTATGTGCGGGTTCATTTATTACCTGCGCCCGCAGTTAAGAAAGATCTGCTGCAGTCACAAACCTACAAGTTTCTTTGTGGGATTAAAGAGGATTCTGTCAGCTTTATGAGGAAATTTTTAAGTGAACCCGTAAATAACCTGTTGACATTATAGAGTATTGCTTTAAAGGAGGTTATAAAATTGGACTTTAAGAGTAAAATAAGAGAAATCCCAGACTTCCCCAGGGAGGGTATTAATTACAAAGACGTTTCCACCCTGCTCCTTGACGGAGATGCCTACAGGCAGGCAATTCAGGAATTGGCCACCCAGTGCAGGCACATACAGGCGGATCTTATAGTGTGCCCAAAAGCGCGAGGATTGATCATCGGTGCGCCTCTGGCTTATATCCTGGGTTCGGGACTGGTCACACTAAGCCTGCA
>CAZIYV010000081.1:0-14801 GCA_964543575.1 uncultured Pelotomaculum sp. | reverse complement strand
ACCGCCGACATCCTGCTTGTAAGGCAGGCGCTCTCCCAGCTGAGCTAATCGCCCTTGTTATATATATTTAGTGGTGACCCCTACGGGATTCGAACCCGTGTTACCGCCGTGAAAGGGCGGTGTCTTAGACCGCTTGACCAAGGGGCCAGATTCTGTTATGTGTAGTCTGGTGGGCCCACCAGGATTCGAACCTGGAACCAGCCGGTTATGAGCCGGATGCTCTACCGTTGAGCTATGGGCCCAAAGATTGGCTCCCCGAGTAGGATTCGAACCTACAACCTACCGGTTAACAGCCGGTTGCTCTACCGTTGAGCTATCGAGGAACATCGGCAAAAGATATTATACGACACTTTGGACCCGCCGTCAATGTGTATACGGCTGAGAATTTGTTCCGGCATATTTGTGCGAATGAATTCGCGCCTACAGGTGAGCCGTTTTAGGAGGTCGTACCAACCTCTAATCAAGATAATCTTTTAATTTTTTACTCCGGCTGGGATGGCGCAATTTGCGCAAAGTCTTGGCCTCAATCTGCCGGATCCGCTCACGGGTAACCCCGAATTTCTGCCCGACTTCTTCTAAAGTACGGGCGCGCCCGTCGTCCAGGCCGAAGCGAAGGCGCAGCACTCTCTGCTCACGGTCGGTCAGCGTTTTTAAAACCTCGTCTAACTGTTCGCGCAGCAGGGTGAAAGACGCTTCTTCGGCTGGCGCCCTGGCGTCATGGTCCTCAATAAAATCACCAAGGTGCGAGTCTTCCTCTTCGCCGATCGGCGTTTCCAATGACACCGGCTCCTGGGCTATCTTCTGGATTTCCCTGACTTTATCTTCGGAAATATTCATTTCCTTGGCTATTTCATCCGGGCTGGGCTCACGTCCCAACTCTTGTAAAAGCTGCCTTTGCACGCGGATTAATTTATTGATGGTTTCAACCATGTGCACCGGGATGCGGATCGTCCTGGCCTGGTCCGCGATAGCCCTGGTGATGGCCTGGCGAATCCACCAGGTGGCGTATGTGCTGAACTTATACCCCTTGCGGTAATCAAACTTCTCCACAGCCTTGATCAAACCCAGGTTGCCTTCCTGGATCAGGTCGAGGAAGAGCATGCCTCTGCCCACATAACGCTTGGCAATGCTGACCACCAATCTCAGGTTTGCTTCCGCAAGCCTTCTTTTAGCTTCTTCTTCCCCTTCTTCCATAAGCTTGGCCAGTACCACTTCCTCTTCAGGTGTGAGCAGCGGCACCCGGCCGATTTCTTTCAGGTACATGCGTACGGGATCATCTATGCCAACACCCTCTGGTATGGAAAGGTCCACTTCCGCTTCTTCGGGCGGGGACTCCAGCGCGGCACTATCCATTGGTTCAAGGTCTGTTATCTCCTGTACTACTTCTATACCCATGTTGGCCAGTTTCTCGTAAATGTCATCAATTTGCTCAGGGGTAAGGTCGGTTCCCTGCAGGCTGTCCATAATCTCATTGTAGGTCAGGACACCGCGCTTTTTCCCTTTTTCAATTAACTCCTTTACGCCTTCAAGGATGAGATCGTCACTCATATACTGTCCCTCCCCTCTCTAAGGTGCTTTCAGTATCAAAACAAAAATTTTGCTTGTACTCGTTTGTTAAATCCCTGACACGACCCTTGTCGCCCATCTTTTCGGCTTCATCAATATTTTTCAGAAAAACCAGCTCTTGAAAGAGATTTTTATATTGAAAATCATTTCCGGAGTTTTCCGCCGCGCGTATATTCTTTAAAAGTTCCTCTCTGCGCTCATGGCGGATACAACGATTTACGGAATTAATATAGGCATCCATTATTTTATCGGGATTTTCCCCGGGAATATCCAGCGTTAATATATGACTCAAAACGTTTTGTTCCTCGTTTTCAAAAGTGCTGAACATTACTTCAGGCCGGTACTCGGAGTTTTGCCCTGCTTCCAGACAACGCTTGAAAATTGTTTGTTATTGCTGGTTTTTAAAGGGTTCTTCACCTAACTCAGCCAGGATTTTATAGCCACGTGCGGGATCTTCCAGGACCAGCCTTAGAAGAACAGCCTCAGATTTCCCCCTGGCATCCAGTTTTTCCTCTTTACGTATAATAGTATGCGTGTTTTTAGCAATTTTATCCGGATTTGTCCATTTTTTACCCAAATTTTCCTCAAATCTCTTGAATTCTCCCGCTACCGTCTCCCAGCTCAGATTCAGAACACGCGCGATTATTTTCAAATCTTCTTCTTTTTGAACCCCGCCTTTAGAAACCAGACCGGGAAACACCTGGCGCATCACTTCAGTTTTATCGGCCACTGTACTCACATTTCCCCTGGCGGCCGCCTGCTGAAGCTTATATTCGATTAAAGTTTGAGCCCGGTTAATCAATTCCTCCCAGGGCCCCGGCCCGTGTTTGCCAAGAAAATCATCAGGATCCTTCCCATCGGGGATGGTGACCACCCTTACCTGGCAGCCCAGTTCCAATAACATGTCGAGTCCCCTGATAGTGGCGGCCACACCGGCTGTATCAGCGTCATAGGCGATTATTATATCCCTGCTGTAATTCAGCAGGAGCTTGCCGTGCTCTGAGGTCAGGGAGGTGCCCAGCGAGGCCACAGCGTTGGTTACCCCGTGCCTGTGAGCGGTGATCACGTCCATATAACCCTCTACTATTATTACCTGGCCCTTTTCCCTGATGGACTGTCTTGCCAGGTGCAGTCCGTAAAGGGTCCTCCCTTTGCTGAAAAATGATGTCTCCGGGGTATTCATATATTTAGGCAGAGAATCGTCTAGAACCCTGCCGCCAAAACCAATTACCTGGCCTAAATTGTCCCAGATAGGGAACATAACCCGGTTGCGAAACCGGTCATAGTACCTCCCGGTTTCATTCTTTACAACTAAGCCGGCCTCGACCAGTTCCTGAGATTTGCAACCTTTCCTGACGAGATAATCGAGCAGTGAGCTCCATCCCGGCGGGGCAAACCCTACTTGAAAACGCTCCAGCATCTCTGCTGAGAGACCCCGTCCGGCCAGGTAATGCCTGACTGCGGCGGCCGCGTCGTGTTGCTGCAGCACCTGGCGGAAAAAATCCCTGGCCAGGTTGTTTACCTGTTTCAGTTCTTTCCGTTTAAGGTCTTTTTCCTGCCAGTCGGGGCTGTCGCTAACCGGTATTGCTATGCCCGCCCTCTGGGCCAGTACATTTACCGCCTCAGAGAAGGTAAGGTTTTCTTTCAACATGA
The DNA here is from genome assembly GCA_964543575.1 of uncultured Pelotomaculum sp. Taxonomy (GTDB): domain Bacteria; phylum Bacillota; class Desulfotomaculia; order Desulfotomaculales; family Pelotomaculaceae; genus Pelotomaculum_B. Next base: position 11,582 of record CAZIYV010000081.1, on the reverse strand, counting down.
GAAATCTAAAAACGTTGCCTCCAACCTTGCAGCCGAAACAGTGAAAAAACTGCTTATCCTGCGCCACGGTAAAAGATGGTGTCTTTTCATGGTGAAAAGGGCACAAGCCGGTATAATTCTTTCCCGCTTTTTTTAACTGAATGTAGCGGGACACCACCTCAACGATATCTGACCGCAGGCGGACTGTTTCAATTATTTCATCAGGTATCAAGCCCACCTGGATCACCCTTCTTCTATATATAGACCGGCATTTAGATTAGTTCCACATTTGTTTATATTGTCCTGCCGGAATAGTTATTAATTATCCAGCTGCGGCTATGCGTCTGATTTATATGAAGATTCGCTTTAGGTTACTAATTTCCTTCATTTAATCGACATTTTTTTAATATTAATGCCATATTTTTCCTTACTTCAAAATCCAGGCTCTACCCACGGCAGAGGTAAAAAATATTTCTGGTAGACGCGTATGGCGAACCTGTCCGTCATTCCGGCTATATAATCACAAACAACCCGTTCCCTGCTTTCTGACCGGGTGCGCTGCATGTACTCGGCGGGCAGGTCTTCCGGATGTTCCAGGAAGTGACCGTAGATGCGCTGGACAACATAGCAGGCCTTGGCCTCCTCGCGTTTAGCCTCCGAGCCGACGTAAACGTTCTGAAACATGAAATCTCTGAGCTTATCGGTGGCCGCCTGGATTAACGGGCTCATTTTGATCTTGCCGGAACCGCTCCAGTTCGTTTCAATCAAATCAAGCACCATGGTGTTGATCCTGTCCCTGTGTTCCCGGCCGAGCACTGCCAGACATTCACCCGGAATCTGTTCGACAGTAAGCACCCCGCCCCGGATGGCGTCGTCTATATCATGATTGATATAAGCCACCCTGTCGGCAATTTTTACAATCTGACCCTCCAGGGTAGCCGGGCTGTCCGGTCCGGTATGGTTTAAAATGCCGTCCCGCACCTCCCAGGTCAGGTTAAGCCCCCTGCCCCCTTCCAGCAAATCCACGATGCGCAGGCTCTGCTCATTGTGCTTGAAGCCCGGCGCGAAGATCTGGTTCAGTGCCATTTCACCGGCGTGCCCAAATGGGGTGTGGCCCAGATCGTGCCCCAGGGCCACCGCTTCAGTGAGGTCCTCGTTCAGTGAAAGCGCCCTGGCCACGGTGCGGGCTATTTGTGCCACTTCCAGGGTATGAGTAAGCCTGGTGCGGTAATGGTCGCCCTCAGGTATGATAAAAACCTGTGTCTTGTGTTTTAGACGGCGAAATCCTTTGGAGTGAATGATCCGGTCACGGTCACGCTGAAAAGCGGTGCGGACGCCGCATTCCCCTTCCGGCCTAACCCTGCCCCTGCTCGCGCTGCTGAGACAGGCCCGGGGAGAAAGCACCTGCCGCTCCAGTTCCTCAGCACGCTGGCGTATATTCATTATAGTCACCCCACCCCTGGTCCCGAATTAGTGTGGCTTAAGAATATTCTACGGATAAACCGTTAATCCTGCATAATGTGCATACGATTTACCGGACACAAAAATAAACCCCGGAGATAATAAGCCCACCGGGGATAATATTTATGCGCCAACTTCTTTTTTTAGACCTTTTCACTGTATTCCACAGAATAACTTAATAACTTAGGTACCCGGTACGGTAAATAACTTAACTTACCGTACCGGGTACGCTAAGTTAAGTTATTTACCGGGCAACTGGATTCCGGCTAGCACTGAGTACTTGGGGCCATGAGGCCCAAGTTCGCTCAGCATCAAGTCAACCGATGCGATTTTCGCGCGGCCAAACTCCCTGCCCCGGGCAGTCTTTTCAGCCCGGTCAAATACAGCCGGAAAACCCTGCGGCGTGCGCAGTCTGGCCAGGGTCAGGTGAGGGGAAAAGCGCTTTTGATCAGGTGCAAAGCCAAGCTGCCCCAGTTCCCTCTGCACCTTGTGGTGCAGCTCCGACAAAACTGCTGTTTCACCGTGCACACCAGCCCAAAAAACACGGGGCCGGTCTTTGGAGGGGAAAACGCCCACCCCGCCCAGGGCAAGATTAAAAGGTGATACTCCCACCGCGGCGCGTTTCAATGCTTCCACTACCCGCGGCGCCAGATCTTCGCCGGTGTTTCCCAGAAACTGCACAGTCAAATGCAGGTTTTGCGCGCCAACCCATCTCACGTCGGCCGGCATCGCTCTCAGCTCATTAATAAATGAGCCGAGAGCTTGTTTTATCTCCAGCGGAAAATTAACCGCCACAAACAGTCTCATCTGCCGCAACAAAAACACCTCCAAATTGGGACATGGGAATTGGGACCAAAGGAATTTGCCTATAAGGTGTAGGTTCGGATTCATCCGAACAATATTGTGCGACTAAAGTCGCACCTACATATTTTCATGCCCCAGGCTGACAGCTAGCAACTTGAGAACCGTCCCCATTTGCCCCTAGGCAACTTGAGAACCGTCCCTGCTTGCCTCTGAGCAAGGCAAGAACCGTCCCCATTTGCCCCCCCATTTGCCCCCCATCTTCTCACGTCCCCAATAAGAAACCTGCCAGAATCCCCGGCAGGCTCATCTTACTATGACCAAAATATTATAACGTTCCGTAATCGCTTTTTGCGCCGGGCTTGCTTTTTACCCTGGCCTGTGCAGCGGCCAGCCTGGCGATGGGCACCCGGAAGGGCGAACAGCTGACAAAGTCTATGCCGATATTTTGACAGAATTCTATGGATGAGGGCTCCCCGCCGTGTTCTCCGCAGATACCGATCAGCAAGTCAGGTTTGGTCTTGCGGCCCAGTTCCACCGTCATCTTCATCAGCTTGCCGACACCCTTGCGGTCAAGCACCACAAAGGGGTTGTCGCTCAATATTTTCTGGTCCAGGTAGGCGCGCAGGAATTTCCCCTCGGCGTCATCCCGTGAGAAACCAAGTGTAGTCTGGGTGAGGTCGTTGGTGCCAAAGGAGAAGAAATCCGCCTGGGACGCTATCTCATCGGCCAGCAGCGCTGCCCGGGGTATTTCAATCATCGTGCCCACCGTGTAGTGAAAATTCACGCCGGTATCCCTGGCCACCTCTCCGGCTGCTTTGATCACCAGCTCACGCAGGCAGGCCAGTTCTTTTACATCGATTACAAGAGGTATTTCAACTTCAGGGACCGGGTTAAATCCTTCTTTAATTAATTGGGCGGCAGCCTTGAATATAGCCCTGGCCTGCATAGCGTACACTTCGGGAAAGGTAATCCCCAAGCGGCAGCCCCTGTGGCCCAGCATCGGATTAAACTCTGATAAGGCCCTGACTTTGCGTAAAAGGTCCTCTTTCTCCCTGATCAACGCCGCATCCCCGCCGGTAAGCCGCAGGCGTGTAATTTCAACTGTCAGCTCCTCGGAGTTGGGCAAAAACTCATGCAAAGGCGGATCGAGCAGGCGGATGGTCACCGGAAAGCCGTCCATGGCTTTTAAAATTCCGTAAAAATCACCCTGCTGCACGGGCAGCAACTTGTCCAGGGCTGCCTGCCTTTCCCTGAGGTTGGCCGCCAGGATCATCTCCTGCACCACCGGCAGGCGGTCCTGCGCCATAAACATATGCTCGGTCCTGGTCAATCCTATCCCTGCTGCCCCAAATTCACGCGCTTTGGCGGCGTCCTGGGGCGTATCGGCGTTAGCCCTGACCCCCAGGGAACGGATCTGGTCAGCCCACTCCAGTAGTATTTGAAATTCAGGCGACAGCTCCGGATCGATCATCGGCACCGTGCCCAGCATAACATCGCCGGTGGAGCCATCGATAGAGATAATATCGCCCTGCCTGACCACCAGCTTGCCGATTCTAAACTCTCCATGCTCATGGTCAATCTGCAGCGCCTCACAGCCGCAGACACAGGGCTTGCCCATGCCGCGCGCCACCACCGCGGCGTGGCTGGTCATGCCGCCCCGGGATGTTAAGATCCCCTGAGCGTTGAGGATGCCGTGAATGTCGTCAGGTGTTGTCTCGGTACTAACCAGGATCAGTTTCTTTCCTTCCTGGCCAAGTTTTTCCGCCAGGTCTGCGTCAAATACCACCTTGCCGGAAGCGGCGCCTGGTGATGCCGGCAGGCCCCTGGCGATTATATCAAGTTTCGCCTGCGGGTCAATGCGGCGGTGCAGCAGGTGATCAAGCTGACCTGGCTCGACCCTTAATATGGCTTCTTCCTTTGAAATAAGCCCCTCGGCAACCATATCCACGGCAATCTTTATGGCCGCCTGGACACTTCGTTTCCCGTTGCGGGTCTGCAGCATCCACAATTTACCCCGCTCGATGGTGAATTCGATATCCTGCATATCCCTGTAGTGTTTATCCAGCAGCCTGCACAATTCTTCAAATTGCTTGTAGTTGCCGGGCATTTCACGCTCCAGGGAGGCTATGGGCTGCGGTGTGCGTATGCCTGCCACCACATCCTCACCCTGGGCGTTAATCAGGTACTCGCCGTAAAGTTTCTTCTCACCGGTGGAAGGGTTGCGGGTGAAGGCCACACCGGTGCCGCTGTTGTAACCCATATTACCAAACACCATGGTCTGGATGTTTACAGCCGTTCCCAGGTCATCAGGAATTCTATTAATTCTGCGGTAGACAGCGGCGCGATCGTTATTCCAGGAATTAAAGACGGCGTAGATCGCCATAAAAAGCTGCTCCAGCGGGTCTTGTGGAAAAGTTTGTCCTGTTTCCCTCTGGACCATTTTTTTATACTCTACAATAACTTCCCGCCATTCCAGTGCGGAAAGCTGGTTGTCAAAACGCACCTGTGCTTTCTCTTTTTGGCGGTCCAGCACTCTTTCGAATTTGCTATGCTCCACGCCCATCACTACACCACTGAACATATTGATGAAACGGCGGTAGCAGTCCAGGGCATAGCGTTCATCACCGCTTTCGGTAATCAAAGCATCTACGGTCAGATCGTTTAAGCCAAGGTTAAGGACTGTGTCCATCATCCCGGGCATGGAGACGGGCGCGCCGGAACGCACCGATACCAGCAGCGGGCTGGTTTGATCACCAAATTTCCGGCCAAGCCTGCTTTCTAAAACAGCAATTTTCTCCCTGACTTGTTCCTCCATCCCTGCCGGGAACTTCTGCCCCATAGCGGTGAAATCTTTACACGCCTGCGTGGTAATAATAATACCGGGAGGCACAGGCAGGCCGATTTTAGTCATCTCGGCCAGGTTGGCTCCTTTACCTCCCAGCAGGTCTTTCATCCCGGCGTTTCCCTCTTCAAAGAGGTATACGTACTTTTTACCTGCCATGCCTTTCCCCCCTGTAGTAAATCTCCATGATCCTGGTAGAGGTTTCTTCAAGAGCTTTGTTGGTGACGTCAATTATGGTGCAGCCAGCTTTCTTCATAACGCCTTCCGCGTAATCAAGCTCTTTTAAAATGCGCTCCATGCTGGCATAATCGGCGTTGGAAGTAAGGCCGAGGGTATTCAGCCTTTCCCGCCGGATCTCATGCAAATGCCCGGCCTGAATGGTCAGGCCGATCAGCTTGTGGGTCGGCAGGTGGAAAATCTCTTCCGGCGGCGCGACCTCCGGTACCAGCGGCACGTTGGCAGCCTTTATCTGCTTGTGCGCCAGGTACATGCAGGCGGGTGTTTTCGAGGTGCGGGACACGCCTATTACCACCAGGTCGGCCCTGATGATACCTCTGGGGTTTTTCCCGTCGTCATATTTTACGGCGAATTCTATCGCTTCCACTTTCCTGAAGTATTCGTCGTCCATTCTGCGCACCAGGCCTGGCTCCAATTTTGGCTGGCGGTGGATCACCGCCGCTAGCGCGTCAAGCATGGGAGTCATTATATCCACCGTGGGAATACCGTATTTCGCCGCTTCTTCCACCAGCTTTTCCCGCAGCTCGGGAATCACCAGGGTATAGGCGATAAGGCTGTTGGCGGCGCCGGCCTCTTCTAAGATTTCGGGTATCTCGTTGGCATCATTAACGTAAGGCACCCGCCGGATTTCCACACCACCGTGATTGAACTGGCTGGCGGCGGCCCTGGCTACCAGTTCCGCGGTTTCACCTACGGAGTCGGATACAATATAAATAACTGGCTTATGATCAGTAATAATGGCTTATACCCCCTTAATATCCTTCTCCCAGTTCGACAAAAAGCCGGGTGATATTGGTCTTGCTCAGGCGTCCGATTACTTCCAGCCCCTCACTTCCGTCCTCCAGGGGCACTTTTCGGACCACCGGCAGGGCATCAACTTCGTGTTCTATGATTCTTTTAGCAGCCAGCCAGACAGTTTCCTCCGGTGTGGTGTGCACCACATTGGGCATGCGGGTCATCACAACTTTCACCGGCAGATTGTGAATATCATGGCCGCCCAGGGTAGTCTTCAGTAAATCTTTGCGGGAAAGAACACCTTCCAGCAGGCCCCCCTCTTTAACCACAAAAAGAGTACCCACATCCTCAATAAACATGGTTACCACAGCATCATAGACGAAGCTCTTTTCATTCACAACTATAGGCACCGATTTGACACTGTCCACCAGAACACTATTCAGCTTTTCCGCCACTACCCTGTACCTTGACTTGCCGCTGTGAAAATAACCCACCCTGGGACGGGCGTCCAGCAGGCCCGACATGGTTAGTATGGCCAAATCCGGCCTCAATGTGGCTCTGGTCAGGGATAACATCTCTGCTATTCGCTCACCGGTAATAGGACCGTAATTGTTGACAATCTCCAGGATACTTTCCTGCCGCTTGTTAAATTTCAAATCTATCGCCCCTTAGAGAGCATATGTGTTATACTATTTAGCTTTTACCATATACAATATATATTATATTTAGGATAATTTCCATCCTTTTTTTGCGCGAACTTTTTATCTCTTGCCTTATTATATGTCAGATTATGACATATTCAGAGGATTTATTGGTTATCCACCACTACCTTAGTTAAATCGGCTGTCTGCTTCACCAGAGCCGCAAGGTTGGCAAGCAAGGCCAGACGGTTTTCACGAACTTCTTTTTGATCCACCATAACCATTACAGAGTTAAAAAACTTGTCCAGCGGCTCACGCAGCGTGGCAATGGCCGCCAGCAGACTGTGGTAGTCCTGCTTGCGCAGGTACGCTTCGGACTTTGCCAGAACCTCAGAGAGAGAACTGTAAAGCTCTTTCTCCGCCGGATCTTCCAGCAGGGACGGCTCAACCCTGCCGGGAGACGTGTTTTTGGACAGATTGTTGGCCCGGATGAAAGCTGTGAGTAGATTATTGAAGTCGGGATCCTGGCGGAAGCCGTGCAGGGCGCCCGCTCTCAACAGTATGTCTCTAAAATCATCGTAGCCGGAAGCCAGTACAGCTTCCACGGTATCATAAGAGAAACCGCGGTCACTCAGGATACCCCTGATGCGCTGCTTAAAGAATTCGGCGGCTTCCTCTTTCACTTTTTCCAGGCTGTTCTTGAACTGGACTTTGCCTTCATAGCCCTTGTAGGCCACTTCAATCAGATTCCCCAGGGAAATAGAGATTTCCCCTTCCAGGATAATATGACTTATCCCCAGGGCCTGCCGCCTCAAGGCGTAGGGGTCCTGTGAACCGGTGGGCTGGATGCCGATGCCGAAACATCCCGCGATGGTGTCAATCTTGTCGGCGATACTCAGGATTTTACCCGGCAGGGTCGCGGGGAGACGGTCCCCGGCGAAACGAGGCAGGTAATGCTCTAAGATGGCATCGGCGACACCGGCGCCTTCTCCGGAACGCTCGGCGTACTCTCTGCCCATGATTCCCTGCAGTTCCGGGAACTCATATACTATGTTGGTGACCAGGTCGGCTTTAATCAGGTAGGCCGCTCTTAAGGCAATCTTCCTGTCCTCCTCGCCGGCGTTCATAACTCCGGCCAGGTAAGCAGCCAGTACGCCGATGCGCTCGGTCTTATCGTAAACCGAACCCAGGCTTTCCTGGAAAACGATCTTCTTGAGCGCCGGCGCCTTTTCAGCCAGAGGCGTTTTCAAATCCTCCTGGTAAAAAAAGTCGGCGTCGGCCAGCCGGGCCCGCAGCACTTTTTCATTACCCTCCCTGACAATGTCCAGGTGATCGGCGGCGCCGTTTTTGACAGCGATAAATTTGGCCAAAAGCCTGCCGTCGGGGCCGACCACAGGGAAGTAGCGCTGGTGCTCGCGCATCGGTGTGACCAGTACCTCTTTAGGCAGCCTTAAGTAATCCTGGCTGAAATTGCCGATCAGGGCTGTGGGGTATTCGACCAGATTGTTCACTTCACTCAGCAAGCCTTCGTCCTCTTCCACCAGGCCTCCTTCGCCGGCGGCAACCTCACGCACCTGCCGCCAGATCTCCTGTTTGCGCAAAGCAGTGTCGACTATGACATAATTATTCTTCATTTGATCAAGGTATTCTGATGGAGAGGCTAAATTTATCGGATTTTTGCTCAGGAAACGGTGGCCACAGGTAGTCCGCCCGGACTGGAGTCCCGCAAACTCAAATTTCACTATGTCCTGGCCGAAAAGGCAAACGATCCACCTGATCGGACGGGCGAAACGAACCTCAAGATCCCCCCAGCGCATGGGTTTGGGGAAATGAAGAGCGCCATTCAGACCGGGCGCAATTTCCGAGAGAACTTCCACCGCAGGGCGGCCGGTTTCCCTTTTCAGGGCAAAAACATATTCCACATGCCCCACCGCTTTTTTAATCAAATCATTTACCTGCACGCCCTGGCTGCCTGCAAAGCCCTCAGCCGCCCTGGTCGGCAAACCATCCTTGTAAGCGACTTTGACAGCGGGTCCTTTTACTTCAGTTTCCAGCGACTGCTGGTAGTCCGCCAGCTTTTCGACGAACAGGGTCAGGCGGCGCGGGGTCCCGTATGTATTGATCAGGCCGTAAGACAGCCTGTTGTTATTAAAGGCCTGGGCAGCCATTTCCTTGAGTTCGGCCAGAGCGGGATCCAAAAACCTGGCCGGCATTTCCTCCACACCGATTTCCAGTAAAAAATCCCTTGCGTTACCTGCCATTCCTTACGCCTCCTTCTTTCTCAGCAGCGGATAGCCCATTGACTCGCGCTGGTCCACATAGGTCTGGGCGCAGACCCGGGCCATATTGCGCACCCTGGCGATAAACCCTGTGCGCTCCGTAACGCTGATAGCGCCCCGGGCATCCAAAAGGTTAAAGGTGTGGGAACATTTCAGAACGTAGTCGTAAGCCGGCAGGATAAATCCCCTGGCGATCACCCTTAACGCCTCTTGCTCATACATATCAAAAAGTTTAAACAACATGTCCGTGTCGGCCAGCTCAAAGTTGTAGTGGGAGTGCTCCACCTCTCCCCTGTGGTGCACGTCGCGGTATTTTATATCGTCAACCCAGGTGATGTCATAAACACTGTCCACTTTCTGGATAAACGTGGCCAGGCGCTCCAGGCCGTAAGTGATTTCAGCGCAGACCGGCCGGCAGTCGATCCCGCCGCACTGCTGGAAGTAGGTAAACTGAGTTACCTCCATCCCGTCCAGCCAGACTTCCCAGCCTAAACCCCAGGCGCCGAGCGTGGGTGATTCCCAGTTGTCTTCAACAAAACGGATATCGTGTTCATCCGGGTCGATATTGATGGCCCTGAGGCTGTCCAGGTAGACATCCAGGACATCGTCCGGAGAAGGTTTTAAAATAACCTGGTACTGGTAGTAATGCTGGAGCCTGTTGGGGTTTTCCCCGTAACGGCCGTCAGTGGGGCGCCTGGACGGCTCAACATAGGCTACCCGCCACGGCTCGGGGCCCAGTGCCCGCAGAAAAGTCGCGGGGTTCATGGTTCCCGCCCCTTTTTCAACATCATAGGGCTGCTGGATAATACAGTTTTGCCGTGACCAGAAATTGTTCAGCGTTAGAATAAGTTCCTGAAAATTCATGTCCTGCCTCCTTGGATAACATTTTGACCGGCTATAAGCAAAGCTGCCGCTGAGACAAAAACTAACTCCCTGCCCCAGGTATTTCTACCAGGGACGGGAGTTTTCCCGCGGTTCCACCCTGCTTGGCCGTATTGGTTGTCGGAACATCGGTCGTCAGACGTCAGAAAACAAATAATGGCCCTCTTTAAGGTTGCAAGTTTTACTAACCAAAACAGCCCGTCCCAAATCCCACGTCTCTTTCAGCGTTCCTCTCGCAGCTCGGAAACCCCTTTCACCGGCCGAGTTTTACCCGCTCCCACCCTTCGGGCTCTCTAAAAAAACATCTGGACGATTACTCTTTTCCTCATTGCTCATATTTTTCCACCAATTTATCAAATTCCGGGGTTAAAGTCAATGGCTTCAAATAAATATCAGGTTTACCGCTTTAGCACTCGGGCGTTTTTACGTCAGGTTCACTACGCCGCTCAAATTCCAGAGTATACTTTTTGGCCATGGCGGTCGCTGTGCCGAGCGCTCCCAGCAAAGCAATCTCACTGCTGGCCAGAACCCCGAGGAGTCCCAGAGCTCCGATGGACGCGGGAACTTCAAACACAGTCCTTTCACCCTGTTTAACCTTGATCCGGTAGTCCTGCCCTTTGCTTACCAGTTCTTTGATCTGATCAACAACTTCCTGTCCTTTGGCCTGAAAGCGCGCGCCTGTATTTTTCCCCTTTTCCTCAAGGTCGATCAAGGCCTGAACCACATCACCACCCGCGGCATCCAGGGCTTCTTTGGCCTCTTTATACCCGATGTTCAGCCTGGCCCTGATTAGATCAATCTTTTCCAGTTCGCTGGTCATTTAAAATCCCCCCTCTTTTTCATTATTTACTCCTTTAGAAGAGTATTTTATACATCCCTGCCGGCGTGCTCCGGGTACAGCCGGTTTAAAAAAGCGGCGGATTTCAGATCTTGCTCCAGGTGATATTTCAGGTATTCATATAATAGTTTTTTAATCTGCTTTCTGGCCGCTTCCCCCACCTTGAGCTGGCGCAGCCTGGCCGGGGGCCAGCTCAAAAAAACCTTCAGCGTTTCCACCACACCCCTGCTGCAGGGTATAGCGTCCAGGTCCGGCGTGCCGCAAGTCTCGCACACCACCCCGCCCTGGGCCGGGCTGAAGAAAATATCTCCTGTCAGCTGCCCCTGGCACTGGGCGCAAAGTTCCAGGACAGGACGGTAGCCCAGAAACCCTGCGGCGTTGATCTCAAAAGAGCGGACCAGGATTTCCGCATCCGCCGTTTCCATCAGCCTCATCGTCTCCAGGAGGAGGGCAAAGAGGGGTTCGTTGGGCTCTCCTTCAGGGGAAAGGGCGTCAACCAGTTCAGACAGGTGGCTGGCATAGCCGATTTTTTCGAGATCGCCCATGATAAAGGAAAACATCTCCACGCCCTCACACTGGCTTACCGAGTCAAGTTCCCGTCCCCGGTGAATTAGAAAATTGGTATGGGAAAAAAGCTGTACCGAGCCGCGCTTTCTGCTGGAAAGCTTGGCGGCGCCGTGGGCTACCACTTTCATTTTGCCCTGCTCCCTGGAAAACAGGATTAACAGCTTATCCCCGCCGCCCAGGTCCCTGGAGCGCAGCACCACAGCCTCGACCTTGTAAAGTTTCATAAAAAGCCCCGGTTTTTCAAAATATTCTTTAGAGTAGTGATTTATATTAAATCTATTGTATAATACCTTAATAATATAATAACCTGACGCAAA
>CAZIYV010000080.1:0-15055 GCA_964543575.1 uncultured Pelotomaculum sp. | reverse complement strand
TCAGGAATTTCCATTATTAAAGAGCTTAACAGTTAATAGTAATTGCCCCGGGTAATAATACTCTTCCTGACCAGGATCTAATAATTTTTTAAAAATAAATTGTTATTCTAAATATTAGCAATCATGGGTAGACTAATCTTATCGCACAAAAGAGATTACTACCCGTTATTTTTTTAGCCGGGCAGGAATAAGCCCGCACGATAGCGAAATTAACATTGCTATCATATGTCTAAAAATATAGCGGGAGGTGCTTTTTGTGAAAGTGCGCTGTATGCTTTGCGGAATGCCTATTGATGATGAAGTGATGGTAAATGATTCTATTGACGATGATGAAGATGAGGACATGCCGGTTAAGAAGCCTATGTCTGTTTGCTTGAGATGCCAGGCCAAACTTAAACATGAGGCGGACGGTTCTCAAAAGATACCAAAACCTATGTAGATTAGACATATAATATATCCTATTCAGGAGGTAGGTTTTTTGCAGAATAAACTTCGCCAGGCATTTAACATTATTGCTGTTATTGCCGCTGTTATTATAATTGCTGTTGCTGTCTCCGGTGCGAAGCTATACACAGATTGGCTCTGGTTCCAATCACTAAGTTTACAGCGAACATTCATGACCATAATAATTTCAGATATTGGGCTCCGGTTAGTTGTTGGGCTTACCTTTTTTATATTTCTTTTTATAAATCTTCTTTTAACCAGGGGGCCCCTGCTTAAAGCCGCACAAAAAGCGGCGGTAGTAAAAGATAATAATGTGCTCACAATTCAAAACCCATTATTAAGCCAGTTCATAACACCGCGTTTGCTCCTGTTGCTGTTTACGGCATTAAGCCTTTTTATGGCCTTTCTGTTTAATTTCACCGTATCTAAAGACTGGGTGATTCTGCAAAAATTTCTGCATCCGACCTGGTTTGGGATCGTAGACCCTGTTTTTAAACTGGATGTTGGATTTTATGTTTTTAAGCTGCCTTTTTATTTGTTCCTGTATAAAGTGGCCAATATGGCAATTATTATCACTGCTTTCTGGGTTGCTATGGTTTACTTATTGGTCAACTTAGCTCAGGGCAACCCCGGCAGGTTGCTGCAAAGCATATCCGCCCGCTATCATTTTTCCTTTTTGGCGGCCGTCTTTTTTTTAATTAAAGCAGTGGGCTATCAATTAGAGCAGTATACTCTACTTTTTACCCACCACGGCGCTGTCTGGGGGCCGGGTTACACAGGGACCCACGCCACATTGTTAGCCTATAAAGTATTGGCTATTATCGCTATTTTATGCGCTCTGGCAATTTTAATAAACCTTTTCCTGAAGCGGTTCAGACTTATCGTTTACAGTATAGGTGTGCTTCTGGTCGCCTCGGTGCTGCTGGGAGGCGTTTACCCCTATCTGGTTCAGAAGTTTATTGTGGCACCCAATGAAGCGGTTATGGAAAGGCCTTACCTGGAAAGAAACATTCAATTTACCAGGATGGCCTACAACCTTGATAAAATTGAAAAAACAAGTTTTCCCGCAGGGCGCATATTATCTGGGGAAGACATCCGCGCCAACCAGGATACCATAGACAACATCCGTCTGTGGGATTGGGAGCCGCTTAAGGCAACTTACAGTCAACTTCAGGAAATAAGGTTGTATTACGAATTTCCGGATATTGATGTTGACCGCTATACCATCAACGGCAGATATCGTCAGGTAATGCTGGCACCCCGGGAATTAAACCAGGAACGCCTACCCACCCAGGCCAAAACCTGGGTTAACCAGAGGCTTACCTTCACCCACGGTTACGGCATTGCCATGAGCCCGGTTAATGAGCTTACCGGGGAAGGGTTGCCGTCATTTTTCCTTAAGGATATACCCCCAGGAGGAAATACCGACCTGCAGGTAAGCAGGCCGGAAATATATTACGGGGAGAGGACCGACGGTTACGTTATAGTAAACACGAAAACAAAAGAATTCAGCTATCCCAAAGGCGATGAAAACGTGTACTCTATTTACGAGAGCGACGGGGGCGTTCAGGTTTCAGACTTCATGCGCCGGATAATGCTTGCGCTGACTTTGGGCGACTATAAGCTTCTTATTTCCAGCGAGATAGACAACAACAGCAAGATTTTGTACTACCGCAACATTTATCAGAGACTCCAAAAGATAGCTCCGTTTTTGCAGTTTGACCAAGACCCTTATATTGTAACGAGCGAAGGCAATTTGTACTGGATGTGGGACGCTTATACCACGACCGATAGTTTCCCGTATTCAGAACCTTACAATAAAGTAAGCAATTATCTTCGCAACTCGGTGAAAGTGGTCATAGACGCTTATTCAGGCCAGGTGAGTTTTTATATCAGTGATGAGAATGACCCGCTGGCTATGACGTACAGCAAGATTTTCCCCGGCATGTTCAAGCCTCTAGACGAAATGCCGGATGATTTAAGAAAACACATCCGCTACCCGGAGGACCTTTTTAACGTGCAGGCACAGATGTATGGTGTTTATCACATGGATGACCCGTTGATTTTTTATAACAAAGAAGACAAATGGAATATTGCCACTGAGATGCTCGGCAAGGACGAGAAGCCAATTGAGCCGTACTACACCATTATCAAACTGCCAGGGGCCGACAAGCCTGAGTTTGTTTTGATTATGCCATTTACTCCACAGAATAAAAGGAATATGATTGCCTGGATGGCCGCCAGTTCAGACGGTGCTAATTATGGTAAAGTTATATCATATAACTTCCCCAAACAGGAGCTGGTTTACGGGCCGGCTCTGATAGAAGCGCGGATCAACCAGGATACCACCATCTCGCAGCAATTATCGCTCTGGAATCAGCGCGGCTCGACGGTAATAAGGGGCAACGTGTTGGCAATACCTATAAAGGACGCCCTCCTTTATGTAGCGCCGATATACCTGCAGGCCGAACAAAGCAAAATGCCTGAACTGCGCAGAATTATAGTTTCACATGGGGAAAGAGTGGTAATGGAGCCAACACTTGAAAAAGCACTGGAAAGTATATTTGGCACGGAAAGCGGGGTCAAGGCTCCCGTTGGGCCGGCGGAAACAGGGGTACCAACCGCGCCCCTTAATATCGCTGATTTGGCTAAAAGTGCAAATCAGCTGTACGATGAAGCGCAGAGTAAATTAAAAGCTGGTGACTGGGCCGGTTACGGCGAAAGTTTGAATAAATTGAAACAGACTCTTAACGAGCTGGCAGATAAAGCAGGTAAATAATAATTATTTAAACATAAGACCGGAGACTCATAAACAACCGACCAACATTAAAGAAGCTGCCGGTCCTGATGCCGCAGCTTTTTTAGTATTATTTAAAAAAACAGGCTGGCTTATGCCTGTTTGAGGTAGAGGGAGGGTGATATTTTGGCTTTAAGCAAGAAAGTCAGACGGATTGGTGTATTAACGGGAGGTGGGGATTGTCCCGGTTTAAACGCGGTCATCCGGGCGGTGGTGAAAACAGCGATTACAAATTACCGGCTTGCAGTAGTCGGTTTTGAAAACGGATTCGGTGGTTTGATACAAAACAGGTCCAGGAATTTATCATTAAACGATGTGGCAGGCATTCTGCCAAGAGGCGGCACTATCCTTGGAACTACCAACAGGGACAACCCTTTTCATTACCCAATGCTTATAAAGGGCCAGAAAGTATTCAGGGATGTATCGGACCGGGTTATAGAGAACATAAATATCCAAGAGATCGACGCTTTGATTGTGATAGGCGGTGACGGAAGCCTCAGCATCGCCAGGGATCTTTGTGATACAAAGGGGTTACCTGTCGTGGGCGTGCCTAAAACCATTGACAATGACCTTTCAGCCACCGACCAGACCTTTGGCTTTGATACCGCCCTGAATACTGCTACAGAGGCTCTTGATAAGCTGCATACAACCGCTGAATCCCACCACCGGGTAATGGTGCTTGAGGTTATGGGTCGCTATGCGGGATGGATTGCCATTGAGGCCGGTATAGCAGGTGGCGCGGACGTTATTCTGATTCCAGAAATCCCTTATTCCATAGAAAAAGTTTATGAGAAAATATATGAAAGAAGGGATCGCGGAAAATTATTCAGCATCGTTGTTGTTGCTGAGGGGGCAAAAACAGTTGGCGGAGAACTGGTAGTCCAGCGGATGGTTGAAGATAGTTTCGATCCTCTTCGTTTAGGAGGCATCGGGAATTTAGTGGCAAAACAAATCGAAGAGGAAACCGGAATGGAGTCAAGGGTAACTGTGCTGGGTCACCTCCAGAGAGGCGGCACACCAACCGCATTTGACCGTATCCTGGCAACACGCTACGGAGCGGGCGCCGTAGAGCTGGTAATGGCTGGCAAGTTCGGTGAAATGGTATGTTTGCGCACGCCGAATATTGAGTCAGTGCCCCTGGCCGAAGCTGTGGGCGAAATACGTCTGGTTCCCGTTGGCGGCGATCTGGTACGCACAGCAAGACAGGTTGGCATAAGCTTCGGTGATTAATTCGCATTAGGAGATGAAACAATGCACAAAAAAAACCCCTGGGAAATAGCTGTTGATTTTCACGGTCACTGCTGCCCGGGTCTGGCCATAGGATTCCGGGCAACGGAACTTGCCATGGAAGCTTTGGGCGCTAAACGCGCTGTTGATGAGGAACTGCTGGCAATAGTAGAAAACAACGCCTGCGGCATAGATGCTGTGCAAACACTGGCCGGCTGTAGTTTTGGCAAGGGGAACCTTTTGTTCAGAGATGTTGGAAAACAGGTGTACAGTTTTATACGCCGCAGAGATGGGGCCGCTGTCAGGGTAGCGGTGAAATACGGTGCCAATTTCGATCCCGATTATAGCGGGCTTAAAGATCGCATAAAGTCTGGTACAGCCAGCTTGGATGATAAAGAAAAGTATCCTGCCGCAATGAAAAAACGGATTCAAAACATATTAAATGCTGAAGAAGACGTGTTTGAGGTTAGGAAAATAAATCTTAAGCTGCCGCCCGAAGCTGCCATTTACCAGACCCTGCAGTGCGCAAAATGTGGTGAGGGAGTTATGGAGCCCAGGGCCAGATTTAAGTCCGGCCAGATTGTTTGCATTCCATGTTTTGAAGGAAGTGAGGGTACATGCTAAACATTGCAATTCCGGGGAAAGGAAAACTTACCATAAAGAACATCGTCCTGGATTTTAATGGCACTATAGCTCTGGATGGGGTGCTGTTGACCGGTGTGCAGGAGAAGCTAAACGCTCTTGCGGCTGATTTAAACATCTATATCCTTACCGCCGATACCTTCGGTACGGCCAGCACAGCTTGTGCCGCTATTAACGGGAAGGTTGTAATTCTCCCCGGTCCTCTGGTGGCTGGAGAAAAATTAAAATTCATTAAAGAACTGGGAGAACGTCTGACAGCAGCGATAGGCAACGGCACTAACGACTGCCTGATGCTCAAGGAGGCCGTACTGGGGATTGCTGTAACCGGACCCGAGGGCGCTTCAGCTGAAGCTTTGTTGGCGGCTGATGTGGTTGTTAGAGACATAAACTGCGGGTTGGATCTTTTCCTCAACCCTAAAAGACTGGTCGCAACTCTAAGAGGGTAATTTAGTCGTCAGTCGTCAGTCGTTGGTCGTCAGACGTCAGATTCTGGAGGTAAGACTTCTATTCTTGAGACAGAAGATTTAATATGGTAAATATATACAGCTTTATTTTGTGTAATTGGTAATTTCAGGAAGGTATTTTTTGTGGCACACCGTATTTATATGATAGAAAAGGGGTGCCACAAATGTTTAAAAAATTTCTGCCTGCTGCTATTTTAATATTATTTTTCTATTTGCCAGTATCAGGTGAACCATATGTTAAGCCTGAACATCTAACCAGGGAGACAGAAAACACCATTGTCAGTTTAGTATGCGAGGCTGTTGAAGATACAACTTGGCTGTATGTTACATCTCCAGTTGAATTAGAACTAATCCTGGAAAGATATTATACCGGGCCGCTTCTACAGGAGATACGTGATCAAGCCTGGGATTTTGTAAGGATTCCAAATAGTTGGGACCTTGTTATTAAAGCCGGTCAATGCAAAATGGTATTTATTTCAGATGATGCTGCAGAAGTATGTATTGAGGTGATTGAAACTGATGAAATAACGGGTGTTAGTTATTACACTCAATTAGAATACTTCTTGAAAAAAACGGATGCAGGATGGAGAATATCAGCCAGAAAAGTCAGGCCGGGCAATTATATGGAGATGCCGAGGGTAAGCTGCTCACCCGGTATGACTGCCTGGACTTGCTGTTAACTGATACTTTATGTTAAAATAAGCCTCAGAAATCAAATAGGAGAAAAAAATTGAAAATCGGTATTTTCACCGACAGTTATTTGCCCTATACAAGCGGAGTTGTCCGCTCTATTCAAACTTTTACCGCAGAACTAACTACTCTTGGACATGAGGTTTATATTTTTGCGCCAAGCTACAAAAACTGTGATAATGAAAGCAGGGTATTTCGTTTTGCTTCAATTCCTTCACCCACCAACCCTGATTTTTCCCTGGCGGTACCATTCTCCCTAAAACTTAAACCAGTAATTAAAAAGCTGGAATTGGATTTAATACACGTTCACTCACCGTTTCTGCTTGGCCGGGTAGGTGCAAGATACGCCAGAAAACTTGGTGTACCGCTTGTATTTACATACCACACTCTCTACGACCAATATGTACATTACCTTCCTTTTGCCAAGACTTTTTCCAGGGAACTGGCCCAGAGAATCAGTCGTGATTTTTGCAATCAATGCGACCTGGTTATAGTTCCCACTGATATTGTAGGGGATTATCTGCACGATATTGGTGTGCTTACCTCTGTTAACAGTGTGCCCACCGGGATCAAAATTTCAGATTACCAGAAGGGCGACCGCAGTTGGCTGCGAAGACAGTATATGGTAAAACCTGATGATAAAGTACTACTCTTTGTGGGAAGACTGGGTAAGGAAAAAAACATCTTTTTTCTGATGGAAAGCTTTAAAATTTTAAACAATAGTATGGGTAATACAGTGCTTGTTCTTGTCGGAGGCGGTCCGGAGGAGGAAGAACTCAGGGATAAAGCTGTTGAACTGGGTATAGAAAAAAGAGTTATTTTTACCGGAACACTGTCTCCGGAGGATGTTATCAACTGCTACGCAAGTGCCAGCCTATTTGTTTTCCCTTCTGTTACAGAAACCCAGGGCATAGTAATTGCGGAGGCAAAAGCCGCAGGGTTGCCTGTTGTGGCCATTAAAGCCTATGGTGTATCTGAAATGGTCGAAGATGGGGTTGATGGTTTCCTGACAGAACTCGACCAAGAACAGTTTGCGTCTAAAATTTACATGCTCCTAAAAGATGATAAATTAAAAGAAAAAATGAGCAGAAAGGCCAGGCAGAACGCCGAAAAGCTTTCTTCCACCAATTGTACCGCCAGGCTCATAGACAGTTACCAAAGCTTGCTGACAAGGGAGATATAAGCGGCAATGCTTTCCTAATGCGAAATTAACGAGATAATCTGCCACTTTATTGCATAAAAACCGGTGAAAACCGGTTTTTTGTTTGACATAGATTGGCTCAGGGCGTAATATTAATATTATTAAATAGGAACATTCCTATTTGGAGGAATTTATGAATCATCTTGAAATTATAGATCAAGTAAAGAATAAGGGTTTTAAAGTAACGCCACAGCGAAGGGCCATAATTGACGCACTGTTATCCTTGGAAAAGCCACTCACAGCAAAAGAAGTACTGGATATAGTGCGGTGCAAATACCCTGAGATTAGCCTTGACACGGTCTACAGAAACTTAAATCTTCTTGCGGAAATAGACTGCCTGAACCAGATAAATCTAAAATACAACGAGACCAGCAGGTTTGAGATTACGAAAAACCATCACCACCACCTGGTTTGCCTGGGCTGCGGAGAGGCAGTCTGTTTGGACAACTGCATCCTGGATAAACACATGGGTGTTTTGAGAGAAAAAGGTTACCAGATCGTGGGACATGCCTTTGAAATATACGGATATTGTCCTGATTGCGTAACTAAGGATAATACATTAAACTCAAAGGACGCTTAATGTCAGAAAAAAGAACACGATAATGATTATCAACTAATTAATAAGGGAAGAGAACAATAAGATGCCTTGTCCTAACGCGATTGAAAAACAACAAACAAAAGCCTGTGGTTTATGCTGCACCCGGTTGGAAGACTTTGGGGTTAGAGTCGGCAGGACCGAAATCCTGCGGGATATAAACCTGCACATACACTGTGGTGAACTGATGGCTCTGATCGGACCCAACGGCGCGGGGAAAACAACTTTATTAAAAGCAATTTTGGGCGAAATTCCTCACACAGGTTACTTAAGGTTTCTTAATGCCAGTAACTGTCAGGCCAGGAAGCCGATTGTCGGTTATGTACCTCAGAAGATTGACTTTGATGCAGGCGCTCCGGTAAGCGTCCTCGATCTCTTCTCGGCAGCCTTGTCTTCCCGGCCTGTTTGTCTTGGTCATTCCCGAAGCCTGCAGGAGCTTACAGAGGCCAGTTTACTACGCGTGCGGGCCGATCATTTACTGAAGCGGCGCCTGGGCGATCTTTCCGGGGGGGAACTGCAGCGGGTTCTTCTGGCGCTGGCCCTCGAGCCAAAACCTGACCTGCTGTTGATGGACGAGCCGGTTTCAGGGATAGACGTGCAGGGCAGAGAAATGTTTTACTATATGGTTTCTGATTTACGCCGCAATTATGACCTGTCCATCATATTGGTTTCACATGACCTGGCACTCGTTTCACAATATGCGGAAAGAGTAGTTCTCTTGAACAAGACAGTGATCTGCGACGGGACACCGGAAGATGTATTTTCCAACGGACAGATTAACCTGGCATACGGCCCGTTTTATATAGATAGCACAAGTGGAAAACAAGCATACGCAAAAAAAAGCGGAGGTGCTATCGCCTGATGGAAATCTGGTATTCATTAGTTGACTGCCTTTTTCCCTTTACCTGGGCTCATCATATATTTATGAAAAATGCGCTGATGGCAGTCCTGCTGGTCGGGCCGATGTTCGCCATCATTGGTACAATGATTGTCAACAATAAAATGGCCTTCTATTCGGACACAATCGGCCATTCCGCCTTGACAGGTATAGCCATTGGGGTGCTACTGGGTTTTGGCGACCCTTTGTGGATAATGGTCATATTCTCCATAGTATTAGCCTTAATAATTTCCTCCTTAAAATTCTTAACAACCGCTTCAACAGATACTATTATTGGCTCTGTATCCGCTGCCATGGTGGCGCTGGGCATTGTGATCCTCTCACGTGGAGGAGGATTCGCTAAATATTCACGTTTTCTCATCGGTGACATCCTGAGCATAACCCCTAAGGAACTATTGATATTAGCAATTGCCTTTGGCGGTGTAATAATCTTATGGGGATTCATGTTCAACAAGTTTCTGATGGTGAGTGTTAACCTGTCTTTAGCACGCAGCAGGGGTATTCCCGTAAATTTAATAGAAATACTTTTTTGTGTAGCGACCGCTGTTATAATTACAATCTCCATTCAGTGGGTCGGTATTTTAATCATTAATTCCTTTTTGATCCTCCCGGCAGCGGCTGCGCGCAACATCACCAAAAACATCAGGCAGTACCACGTGGTTGCTGTATTAATTACCGTTGCCTCAGGCATAGCTGGTCTGCTTATGTCATATTACCTGGCCACAGCTTCAGGTGCTACTATCGTCTTAATCTCAGCTCTTTTTTATATGCTCACTTTTATCTGGAAACCACGTTTTTTATAAGGTAGGTGCGACTTTAGTCGCACAAATGTTACATTGGCCCCAAACTAGTTCGGCGCTAACATGCCGTGTTCGATTGAAATCGAACCTACATCGCTGATTTTCATCTTCTGATGGTGCCGTGTCAGCGGCATGTATGTCTGTCGACAAATATAAGTAACACCATGGACGACTTTGTCTACAAACTGGCCTGCCCTGCGGCAGGTTTTTTTATTTTTCGGCATAAAAGACGCTCAAAGATAAACAATATTAAACAAGATCACAACGGGAGATGTTGCTGATGGAACAGGAAATCCAGGTTAAGGAAAATATTAAGGGGAAAGAGCACCCGAAGGCAATCAGGGTGCAGGTTGAATCTAAAGAAGAAAATGAAAAAGCAAATCAGTATAGAGAACTGGAGCAGGTGATCAGCCGTTATTCAAAAGAGCCAGGGCAGTTGATCCGCATCCTGCAAAAGGCCCAGGATATATTCGGCTGCCTTTCAGAGGAAGTCCAGTCCTATATTGCTGAAAAAACTGAGAACCCTGTCAGTGAAATCAACGGGGTTGTTACTTTTTATTCGCTTTTCTCCACTGAGCCAAAAGGCAAACACACTTTTAATCTTTGTCTGGGCACAGCCTGCTACGTCAAGGGCGCCCAGGAATTGATGGATGCTTTAAAGCAACAGTTTAAAGTTGATGAAGGTGAAACTACAGAGGATCGCCTTTTCACTCTGAAAAGCACACGCTGCATAGGCGCCTGCGGGCTGGCCCCGATACTGGTTGTTGATGGAAACGTGCATGGAAAAATTAGCGCCGGTGATATCACAAAAATAATTCAAGAGTACCGGAAAGGTGAAAAAATTGAGAGTACAAAGCATTGAAGATCTCAAGGCAATAAAAGATAAATATCTTCCTTTGATCAAACAGAGACTGGGCCACCGCAACGGTTTGGGCTTAACTCAGGTGATGGTATGCTCCGGTACAGCCTGTACCTCCGCAGAAAGCCAGGCCTTGAGGAGAAATCTGGAAATTGAACTGGAGCAACATGGCTTAAAGGAAAATATAAGGGTGTTCAAAACCGGCTGTTTTGGTTTTTGCCAGCATGGTCCCATTGTAATGGTGCACCCCGGTGAAGTCTTCTACTGCAATGTTAAGCCTGAGGACGCCAAAGAACTTGTGGAAACTCATTTAATGGGCGGTCAGATTGTGGAGAGATTGCTGTTCCAGAATGTTGATAACCAGAGAATTCAAAGCATTGAAGACATACATTTTTTTAAATCTCAAAAGAGGATTGTGCTGCGTAATTGCGGCGTAATCAATCCGGAGGAAATAGGGGAGTACATAGCCAGGGATGGTTATTTAGCCCTGGCCAATGTTATTCTAAAAAATAATCCGGGAGAGGTAATTGAGATAATCATAAAGTCAGGTTTAAGGGGTAGAGGCGGCGCGGGTTTCCCAGCCGGCAAGAAATGGGAAATGACTGCGGCCCAGGAGGTCAAACCAAAATATGTTCTATGCAACGCCGATGAAGGCGACCCTGGCGCCTTCATGGACCGCAGTATCCTTGAGGGCGATCCGCAAAGTGTCATAGAGGCTATGGCTGTGGCAGGGTTTTGCATTGGCGCTAATCAGGGCTATATCTATGTGCGGGCTGAATATCCCATCGCCGTTGAAAGGTTGGAGATTGCCGTTGAACAGGCCCGTGCGACAGGGCTGCTTGGTAAAAATTTGTTTGGGTCTTCCTTTGACTTTGATATCGGACTTAGATTCGGCGCCGGGGCCTTCGTCTGCGGAGAGGAAACCGCGCTGATTCAATCGGTCATGGGCCAGCGCGGCGAACCGCGTCCCAGGCCGCCATACCCCGCCCAGGAAGGGCTTTGGGGTAAGCCAACATTAATCAATAATGTTGAAACTTACGCGAATATACCGGCAATCTTAAGAGACGGCTGGGAATGGTACCAGGCTCAGGGGACCGCCGGCAGCAAGGGCACCAAGGTTTTTTCCCTGGCCGGAAACATCAACAATACCGGGCTTATCGAGGTGCCCATGGGCACAGCCCTGCGCACCATCATTTTTGATATTGGCGGGGGCATCCCCAACGGGAAAAAGTTTAAGGCGGTACAGACAGGCGGACCCTCAGGTGGTTGTATACCAGATAAGTATCTGGATATGCCCATTGATTATGAATCTTTAAAAGAAATAGGCTCTATGATGGGTTCCGGTGGGATGATTATCATGAACGAAGACAACTGTATGGTTGATATAGCCAGGTTCTACCTTGAGTTTACCCAGGATGAATCGTGCGGCCGCTGCACGCCCTGCCGCGTGGGCACTAAAAGGCTGCTGGAAATATTAAAGAGAATCACTGAAGGGCAGGGGGAAATGGAAGACCTGGAGCTGCTGGAAGAGTTGTCCTTCGATATACGCGACGCTTCCCTGTGCGGGCTTGGTCAGACAGCGCCCAACCCGGTCATTTCCACCATGCGCTATTTTAAAGATGAATACCTGGCCCATATCAAGGACAAAAACTGCCCGGCGGGGGTATGTAAAGCACTGCTGCACTTTACAGTGGATGAAGAAAAATGCGCCGCCTGTGGCATCTGCGCGAAAGCCTGCGCGGCAGGGGCAATTAGCGGCAAGCCAGGACAACCTTACCGGATAGACCCAGCCAAGTGCTCCAGGTGTGCCGCCT
Source organism: uncultured Pelotomaculum sp. (assembly GCA_964543575.1). Classification (GTDB taxonomy): domain Bacteria; phylum Bacillota; class Desulfotomaculia; order Desulfotomaculales; family Pelotomaculaceae; genus Pelotomaculum_B. Next base: position 2,624 of record CAZIYV010000080.1, on the reverse strand, counting down.
GTGTTGCCAAATGCCCAAAAAAAGCTATTACAAAAGGACCCCGCAAGGAGGCGTCAATTAATGGAAACCCAGGAATTCACACCAGGCCCGGTAGTACAGAAAACAGGGCAGCTTTATGACAACCCTGAAAAAAAGGTGGAAAAAATAAAGCTTACAATTGACAGCAGGGAAATTGAAGCTGACAAGGGCATGAACGTACTGGAGGCAGCACGCCTGGCCGGCGTTGAAATCCCGAGCCTGTGCTATCTGCGTCACATAAATGAGATAGGTTCCTGCCGGGTCTGTCTGGTTGAAGTTGAAATAAAGGGGGCTATGACACTCCAGGCTTCCTGTGTTTACCCGGCCACCGCCGGATTGGTGGTTCACACCTCCTCACCGAGGGTACGAAGGGTTAGAAGAACAATGGTGGAACTGCTTCTGTCGGATCACCACCGGGAGTGTACCACCTGTATCAGAAACCTAAACTGCGAACTGCAGAATATCGCGGATAACCTGGGGATCAGGAATATTAAATACACGGGAGAAATGAAATCGCTGCCGGTTCAAAATGAGAATTCGTTTATAGTCCGCGACTACAACAAATGCATCAAGTGCCGGCGCTGTGAAGCTATCTGCAGCAAGGTGCAGGAGGTAAATGTTTATTCCGCCTTAAACCGGGGCTATGACACGGTAATTGCTCCCGCCTTTATGCAGGACTTATCACAGGTCGCCTGTATCACCTGCGGTCAGTGCGTTATTGCCTGCCCTACAGCTTCCCTGACTGAGAAAGAGTGTATCGAGTCAGTCTGGGAAGCACTGGAGGACCCTGACAAGTATGTGGTGGTGCAATCAGCTCCCTCTATCCAGGTAACCCTGGGCGAGGTATTCGGGTTTCCGGTAGGAACAGTGGTAACCGGAAAACTGGTGGCGGCACTGCGCAGACTTGGATTTGACAGGGTTTTTGCTACGGACTTTACCGCCGATCTGACCATTATGGAGGAAGCTCACGAACTGCTGGAGAGGTTGGAAGGCCGCGGCAAGCTGCCCCTGCTTTCCTCATGCAGTCCGGGCTGGGTGAAGTTTGCCGAACATTTTTACCCCGAGTTTCTTGAAAACCTTTCCACCTGTAAGTCACCCCATGAAATGTTCGGCGCTCTGACCAAAACCTACTTTGCTGAGAAGGAAGGGCTGGATCCTAAGAAAATAGTGGTAGTGGCAATCATGCCCTGCACCGCCAAAAAGTTCGAGGCCAGCAGGCCGGAAATGGGCGCCGGAGACTTTAAGGATGTGGACTGGGTTTTAACCACCAGAGAACTTGCCAGGATGATCAGGCAGTCAGGTATAAATTTTCATGACCTGCCTGACGAGGATTATGACACGCCTATGGGAATTTCCAGCGGCGCGGGCGCCATATTTGGCTCGACGGGAGGTGTGATCGAGGCAGCGGTAAGGACAGCTTATTATTTAACATCCGGACAGGAAATGGACCTCCTGGACTATGAGGAATTACGAGGTTTCAGCGGGTTAAAAGAAGTATGGGTGAAACTTAAAGGACGGTCGATCAAGGTGGCTATCGCCCACGGGACAGGCAACGCCAGAGTGCTGATGGACAGACTAAAAGCCGGTGAGCAATTCGATTATGTGGAGATTATGGCCTGTCCGGGCGGCTGTGTGGGCGGAGGCGGTCAACCCATATTCGGCACCAGGGAGCACAAAGAGATATCGCTGGACTACAGGCATAACAGGGCGGACGCTTTGGACCGGATTGATTATTCAAAGGAACTGAGGCGGGCCCACGAAAACCCGGCAGTTAAGAAAATCTATGAAGATTTCCTGGGACACCCTCTAAGTGAAAAGTCAAGGCAGCTGCTGCACACCTATTACACCCCGCGCGGAAAACTGCCAGGGTTTAATTTTGGCGGGATAAAGGGCAGTCACGCCGGCCATGTAAAGGAGAATATGCCGCCACATGACACCCAAAACATGCCGCGCAAGGAAATGGCGCCAAAAATCTAAGCGCTCACAGATCCCAGATGCTAAGCTTGTGGAATGGAAAGCCCTTTCTCTTAAATTTACTTTATATCAATAGCGGTGACAGAACCGTTCAGACTGGTTATTACCAGGTACTCCTTGCCAGTGTTCGTGTCTTTAATAACCGTAAAACCACCGATGTTTTTAGTTTCTCCCTCTTCCTGAATAACCTGAAAACGCTTGGCGCTGTTATCTACAGCTTCAGGTTTATTTTGATCCGGCGCTTGACTTTTAGACTGCTGGACACAGCCCGTTGAAAAAGATAGAACCAAAAGTATCACAGCGATAAACGTGAACTTTCTCATAAACTTCACCGTGCCTTCCTTAACCTCTTAATCCAGCATGCGTTTCAGAATTTTACCCGTTCCCCGGCTTTGAACCCAGTTGTGAAAAGTACCTGGCATAATTTTCAACATTACTCTCCAGTTCAGCATAAGTTACTTCTTGCTCATAGAAGCGCAGGGCAATACCATTTGCACTTTGCTTGTTACCATGGTAAATGTCAAAAATGTTCAAGTTGTGGGCCCCCTTTCTGGTTCTTTTGGTCAATATTTTCGACGGAGACTTTGCGCAATCCTTTGCCCTCAGCGCTAAAAAGATTGAACTAAACAGGC
>CAZIYV010000079.1:0-15236 GCA_964543575.1 uncultured Pelotomaculum sp. | reverse complement strand
CTAAATGTGCCTCAACTTGCCAATATCGCATTTTTATTGACTTAAAAAGCGCACATGTAAGTTTTAGTTTGATTTCCTGGTATAAAAAAATTAAAATCCGCACTTTAAAAGAACGGATTAAAGTACGGATTTTAGAAGACAGAATTCAGAAGTCAGAATAAACCATTTTTTCATGATTTTTTATTCTGACTTCTGTTAACTATTACGGTCCAGCATTTGTCCGGCGTGGCGGCGCGTTATTTCGGTTACCTCCCTGCCGCCCAGCATTCTGGCCAGCTCCTCCAGCCTTTCCCAGTGCTCAAGCAGCTGAGCCCTTGTAACCATGCGTTCCCCTTCAACTTCCTTAATAATAAGGTGGTGTGCTTGGGCATGGCTGGCAACCTGGGCGGAATGGGTTACACAAATCACCTGGTGGTGCCGGCCGAGCTGTGACATCTTTTCAGCCACAGCCTGCAGCGCGCGGCCGCCAATGCCTGTGTCCGCCTCATCAAAAACCAGGACTGGTATTTCATCAGCACCGGCCAATATAGCTTTTAGCGCGAGCATAATCCTGGTCAGCTCACCTCCTGAGGCGATTTTAGCCAGTTGTTTTAAGGGTTCACCAGGGTTCGTGGCAATCAGGAAATCCACCCGTTCCAAACCGTCCCGCGCCGGGCCTGCTAATTGGGCAAAAGCAACCTGAAATTCCACCCGTCCCATTTCCAAAGAAATTAACTCCGGCGCAACCGCCTCCTGGAGCAGCCCTGCCGTCTCCCGGCGGACGGTGCTTAAAACCCCGGCGGCATTGCTGTACGCTGCCTCAACCTTCTCAATTTCCAGAGCAGCTTCCAGTAATAATTCGTCCGTTCCTTCCAGTATTTCCAGCTCGTTGCGCATAAAGTTCAGCCTGTCCGTTATTTCGTGAGTTGTTTTGCCATACTTCTTTTTAAGTCTTTTAATGAGCTCGAGCCTGTCCTCCACCACCTCCAACCTGGGGGAACTAAACTCAATACCGTCCTTATAGCCGGCAAGTTCCCGCACAGCGTCTTCAGCCTGGTAGAAGGAGTTTTCCAGGGCCGTCAGGATATCCTCAGCGCGTTTGTCCAGCGAAGCCAGGCTTTTCATCGCTTCCACCGCCTGTGCCAGCAGATCAACTGCAGATGTGCGGCCGCCGGCTTCCCCGTAAAGAAAAGCATATGCGCTGGAAACCAGAGAATTTATCTTCTCAGCGTTTGCCAGCACTTTTTTTTCTTCTTCTAACTCTATGTCCTCATCAATCCTCACCTTGGCCAGTTCAATTTCCTTGATCATATAGAGCAACTCATCCTTGCGCCTGGCCCTGTCATCCGCGTCTCCGGTAAGCCTGTCTAACCTCAGGCGGGCCTCTTTCCATCGCGCATAAAGTAAATTTACCTCTTGTAAAGCCTGCAGCAATCTGTCCCCGCCAAACCGGTCCAAAAGCTGGCGCTGCCTCTCCTGCTCAAGCAAGGAGTTTAACTCCAACTGCATGTGCATGTCTGCCAGACTACCGCCGACCTTTCTGAGAAAACCCAGGGTCACAACCTGCCCGTTGACACGGGAAACATTTTTTCCGGAGCGGCTTATTTCCCTGGCCAGCACCAGGATGGCGTCCTCCGGTATGTCCACTCCCTGCTCCTCTAAAAACGGGGTAAGATCCTTCATGGCACTGATATCAAAAGCAGCCTGAAGAAGCGCTTTTTCAGCCCCAGTGCGAATCTGATCGCCGTACACCCTCCCACCAAGGACTATCTGGAGGGCATCAATTATAATGGACTTTCCCGCACCAGTTTCACCTGTAAGAACATTAAAACCAGTATGAAAGTCCATACTTAACTGATCGATGATCCCAAAGTTCCTGATGGAAATACTCAGCAGCATATGATCACCCCGCTGAAATTAGTGAAATTTAACATCATACCGGCATAAAAGCCCGGGCTACCCTTTGGTAAGTTCTCCAAACCTTTTGATTATATCAATGGCCGCTTCTTTAGGTTTAACCACAACCATGATAGTATCGTCCCCGCCCACAGTGCCGATGATTTCCCTCCACCCCGAATTGTCTATGGCAGAGGCCACACCTTGGGCGCCACCAGGTTGAGTCTTGATAATGATCAAGTTTTCACTAAAATCCAACCCAACAACTAAGTCTCTGAAGATGCGTTTCAAGCGGTCTTCACCGCTGGGTAAAGATTGTCCCACAGGCTGCGCGTAGCAGAAAACATTGTTTCTGCGAGGTATTTTAATCAAGCCCAATTCCTTAATATCCCTTGAAATAGTTGCCTGCGTCACCATGTAGCCCATGGTCCTTAAAGCCCCTGCCAGTTCCTCCTGGGTTTCAATATCCTGATTTTTAATTATATCGAGTATCTTGCGCTGCCGGCCGGCCTTCATCTAAACACCATCCTTCTCAATTACAATAACAACCGGCGCATTGGCAGCGCGGTTTAAAATAGATATTTTAATTACTTTAAACTGGTCCGCGTTGAGAGAAGAAGCAAATTTCTCTACAGTTTCGCCTTCCTCCCGGCCACCAGGGTGACCCGTATAGATTACCAGCCCGATTCTCCCCCCAGGCCGCAGTAAATCCAGGGCCGCCCCCAGCGCTGTTATGGTTGTCCCGGGTGCGGTAACTATAGAGTGATCGCCACCCGGCAAATAACCCAGATTAAATATTACAGCGTCAACAGGTCCCGGCACTAACCCCTTCATTTCCTCATGGCCTGCCTGCAGCAACTCAACCCTGTCCGCACAGCCGTTTCTTGCCAGTAGTTCCTGTGTGGTTTGCAGCGCTTTGGCCTGGGTGTCAAAGGCATATACTTTCCCGCTTGCGCCTACCAGGCGGGCTAAAAAAAGCACGTCATTGCCGTTACCAGCTGTGGCGTCTACTGCGGTCCCACCGCTGCGAACCGAATCAGACACGAAAAGCTGGGCCAGGTAAACGGCGCTGCTAAGCCCTCTAGACACCGTTGCGCACCTCTTCATCTTTCAATTTCTTACGTAGAATTTCAAAAAAACTTCTGCCTACTACACGCAAAAATTTTGCCTTTTGCGGCGCGCTTCTTATTATAATCTCATCGTTTTGACGTAAGCTGACACCGTGCTGCCCGTCCATGGTCAGCATTACCTCACCCCAGTTCGAAGCAAGCAGTATCTTAATTGTACTATCCGGGGTTATAACCACTGGTCTGGCCCAAAGAGAATGAGGGCAGATGGGCGTGAGCAGGATCAGATCGAGTTCGGGGGTTGCCAGCGGTCCTCCCGCTGAAAGCGAATAGGCGGTTGAACCAGTGGGACTGGCCACGATCAGGCCGTCTGCGTGATAATTATTGAAAAACTCTTCGTTAATATATGCTTTCAGGCAAATCGGCCTTGGTATAGTCCCTTTAGTTATAACTGCGTCATTAAGTCCTGTAAAACTATTAACTAAATTGCCCTGCCTGTACACCTCAGCCTGAAGCATCATGCGCTCTTCAATGCGGTAATGACCTTTCAGAATCTTTTCCAGAGCAGGCAGTGCCTCTGGTATATCTATTTCAGTGAGGAAACCAAGGTGCCCCAGGTTAATACCCACAATAGGTATGCCAGCTTTGGCCACCCGGCGCGTTGTCCAGAGCATAGTCCCGTTACCGCCGAACACCCGTATGCACTCCGACCTTTCTAATATTTCTTCCTGGGAAACTCCGGACACGGGCAAGTCTAAATGTTGAGCGGTACCTTCGTCGATCAATACATCGCATCCCCTGTCTTTAAGCCAGCGGGAAATCTGTGCTACAAGATCGCGAACCCCCTTTTTATTTAGATTTACCACCAGCCCGAAAGTTTTCATGGTAGCGTCCTCCCTTTTTAGCTGCAAGCTCAATTCACAGAAAAGAAAACAACAAATTATACTTAGTTGGTATGAATTCAATATTATGTCTTATTATACATTAAAGGGTTGGGTTTTTTTGTTTTTTAATAATAAGTTGTTCATGTGCCCGCTCAACAACTTCGTTAATATTGAGGACAGCATGTATCCCGTTCTTCTGAAATAATACTAAATACTCAATATTCCCCTCCGGGCCGGTGACAGGCGAGTAATCAAGTCCTTTTACCGACCAGCCAAGTCCAGTTACCAGAGCTTCGATATTCCTCAGCACCTCTATGTGTATTGCCGGCTCACGCACGACGCCTTTTTTCCCTACTTTGTCCCTGCCTGCCTCAAATTGCGGCTTGACCAATGCCACACCCTCAGCCATAGGAGTGGTAAGTTCGCCAACCCTGGGCAGGACCTTGCTTAGAGAGATAAAAGAAACATCTATAGTTATAAAATCCGGTGGTTCCTCCAAGGCCTCTTTTGTGAGAAAGCGGATATTATTACGCTCCAGCACCACTACTCTGGGGTCAGTTCTGAGCTGCCAGGCCAACTGGCCATACCCCACATCCACCGCGTAAACCTTCCTGGCGCCGTACCTGAGAGCACAGTCAGTAAAGCCCCCGGTCGAAGCCCCGACGTCAAGAACCACGCGTCCATTCAGGTTAAGATTAAAAACTTGAACAGCCTTTTCCAGTTTTAGCCCACCGCGGCTCACATACTGTAATGGATTGCCGCGCACTTCGATAACAGTCTCCGTTTTTATCATCAGGCCCGGCTTTTCCGCTTTTTCTCCTTTTATAAAAACCAGGCCGGCCATAATAGCCGCCCTTGCTTTTTCTCTGCTGGGGTAATAGCCTTCCTCTGTCAATCTTATATCCAACCGCTTTTTTTCCTGAGACAAAATTAGATACCCCCAGGATAAGATATAATGATTTAATAAACTCTGCAATAAACCTGTAAGATTAATTACTTGTCTGAGACCACTGCCAACCTTCTGGGCCTGTTCCTGTCAGCTGTTTTTTCCACAACCGCCCGGACTATCTGTTCTACTGACAGCCCGTACCTGGCCTTTAACAAAGCCGGGCTGCCGTGTTCCACAAACGCGTCCGGTATACCAAGGCACTGGACCCTGACATCCCTGATCCCTCTGGCTGACAATAGCTCGAGCACGGCGCTGCCGAACCCGCAGCTCAGGACATGCTCCTCAATGGTGTACAGTCTTCCTGTTCTCCTGGCATAATGAATAATGCATTCCTCGTCCAAAGGCTTAACGAACCTGGCGTTAATAACTGTCGCTTCAATCCCCCGGCCTGCCAGGATCACAGCCGCTTCACCGGCCAGGCTGACCATGCTTCCTATGGCAAGCAGGGTAACGTCCGAGCCTTTTCGCAGAACCTCAGCCCGCCCCAGCGGCAGAACCTTGTAATCCCCGTCTAATTTACAGCCACAACCGGCTCCCCGAGGGTAGCGGACGGCCGCTGGCGCAGGATAACTGACTGCTGTGGCAAGCATGTGCTGCAGCTCGTTTTCATCTTTAGGCGCCATAATTACCATATTCGGTATTGGCCTCAGGTAGGCAAAATCAAATAGACCGTGGTGAGTAGCCCCGTCTTCCCCCACTACTCCCGAACGGTCTATGGCAAAAGTCACAGGATGGTTCTGCAGACAGACGTCATGTAGAATCTGGTCAAAAGCGCGCTGCAGAAATGTGGAATAAATAGCCACCACAGGATGGTAACCACCTGAAGCTATAGCGGCAGCCATTGTCACAGCATGCTGCTCAGCTATACCTACATCAAAAAAACGTTTGGGATAAAGTTTAGCGAAGTTGGTCAGACCGGTACCGCTGGTCATAGCCGCGGTAACAGCGACTATGTTGTCATTGTCGCGTGCCAGCTTGATCATTGTACGGCCAAATATATCTGTATACGAAGGCGCTTTACTGCTTTTTATGATTTCCCCGCTGGCCGGGTCAAACGATCCCACACCGTGAAAGCGGTCGGGATTGCTTTCAGCCGGACGGTAACCCTTTCCCTTTTTTGTTAAAGCATGTATCAACACCGGCCCTTTAGTAGCTCTGGCACGCTGCAGGACACTTACAACCGCCTTAATATCGTGACCGTCGATCGGGCCGAGGTATTTAAAACCCATTTCTTCAAAAAGCATGCCGGGGACCACCAGGTATTTCAAACTGTCCTTAAATCTCTCGCCCAGACGCAGCAGGGCAGATCCGATGGGAATTTTCCGCATTAGCTGTTCCAGTTCTTCTTTGCCCCTGGAATACATTGGATCTGTCCTCATCCGGGTTAAATACCCGGACATAGCCCCCACGTTTTGAGCGATAGACATCTCATTATCATTTAAAATCACAATCAGGTCTTTTTTCAAATGGCCGGCGTGGTTAAGCGCTTCGAAAGCCATGCCGCCGGTCATGGCGCCGTCACCTATCACAGCCACCACCGAATGACTCTCACCCTTCAAATCACGGGCTACGGCCAGACCCAGGGCAGCCGATATTGAGGTGCTGCTGTGACCGGTACCAAAAGCATCGTGCACACTTTCCGAGGGACGGGGAAAACCGCTGATCCCACCGAACTGGCGCAGGGTGCTGAACTCATCCCTGCGTCCGGTTATTATTTTGTGGCTATAGCTTTGGTGTCCCACGTCCCAGATTATCTTATCAACAGGCGAGTCGAATACTCTGTGCAAACCAAGGGTAAGCTCCACAATTCCCAAACTGGGCGCCAGGTGTCCGCCAGTTTTCGCAACTGTTTCTATAAGCTGCTGCCTTATTTCTTTGGCCAGTTCCTGCAGTTGCTGGTATGACATCAGGCGGATATCCCGCGGAGAGTTAACCTGTTTTAATAGTCTGCTCATCGTTTACTCACCCTTCTTGTTCTTAGGGCTGCGCGTTTTTCCAAAAGGGCTGTAACCAGTTGCGTCTTCCACCCTGGCCAGTACCCTGCCAACAAAAAAAATCACATCGTCAGGATGGCTCAGCGCAATCTTTTTTGAAAATGCTTTACCAGAAACGATAACCGCGGCAATTAAAGCGGTGATTAGAATATTAAGCCAGAACTGGCTGAGAGCAGGCTCTAACTTCATTATTTGCACTACGATAGATATCCCCAGTGCGCCCCCGACAGTCGTGGTGATATCACTCATCATGTCGTTAGTCAAGTTAGCAACTTTATCAGCATTCCTGATCAACTGAAGACCTTGCGGCGCTCCCCTTATCCGCTTGGACGCTTTGGCGTTAAAAGGTATATGAGATGCGGCCGTGACTGCAGTGCCTACAACATCCGCCGCTATATTTATTAGAACAATAACAACTAAAAAAACAAGAGATAAGATAATACTGTTTAATCTGGAGGTAAAAAACTCAGAAAGAAAGGTAAAGAAAACTGCTAAAATAAATGATCCGATGCCTACCAAAACGATATATCTACCAGAAACGGTAGACTTATTATTGCCCAAATAATTCACCTCATACTGGATTAAGGCTCGCCTGATTGTATCTGAGACAAGCTTATATGTAGATAAATGACAGCAGACCGGGTAAATATTGTGGCTTAGGTCTAGCAGGATTTTCCCAAACAGCTGCCGGCTGTCACCAAACCGGCGGTTTCCCTTTAAAGCCGTTTCCGATCGTTACCGATTCCGGGGCTAGATTACCACTTAGTCCACACTGCAATCCCCGGCCCGCCCTGGTATCCCGGACAGCCTAGGAGTTTTCCTCAACAGAATACACCTTTTTTAGCCTCTTTTGCAGCAAAGGTTTCAACCAACAAACCGGTCTTCCATGGGCCCATGTCCGTCGGCCTGTAAAAATAGGCATCCACCACTGCCACTCAAGGCAGGCTACACTGCACGCAGCTGTTCGCCACATGCAGGTTTAATCCCAAGCCATAGTTGACCATCCAGTAAAGCATGGCTGCCCACAAACTTGGGTCTCCACGATGGCAGGGTCAACGCCCGCATGCCATTGCAGGTCGCCCTACCACCTTAACTCCCAGTACCAGCCCCCAACTGGGCGTCGATAGCCAGCACCAGGAACTTCATCGATATGCCCTTAACGGATTTTTAGGCCCGCCTTCAAAAAGGTTCATCTGACTAGGATACTGCGTCATTTATCGAAAAAACTGTTTACGAATATCAATTATAACAAAACCGTATTTTACTTTCAAACACCGCCTGAACTAGAATTTAACCCTATAAATTGATATAGGTGTGCCTAGACAGGAATTCCTTCTGGATATTATCAAGGCTTGCCTATAGTCTAGAAATCCCGCTCAATCACAAACCGGGCCAGGGATCTTAAGAAATCTGCCTCCTGTCCGAACGCGCTCAAAGCTGCTATCGCGTTGTCAGCGGCCAGACGAGCCTTCTCTTTTGATTTTTCCAGGCCAAACAGCGCAGGGTAGGTTGCTTTTTTATTTCTAATGTCACTTCCCACAGGTTTGCCCAGTTTCTTTTCGTCACCTTCGATATCAAGAATATCATCTTTAATCTGAAAGGCCAGTCCCATGTGTTCAGCATATTTGGTCAGGCATGCCAGATCCTTTTCCCGCGCCCCGGCCAGTATGGCGCCTGTCCTCAAGGAAACCCGGTAAATGGCGCCTGTCTTGTGGCTATGAATGTATTCAAGCGTATCTTCCACAATATCATCACCAGCGGAAAAAGTGTCAACAACCTGGCCGCCAATCAACCCCAGAGTTCCAGCTCCAGCCGCTACTTCATTTATTACCCTGACCACAGCATCAGGACTGGTGTTCCGGCACTCGGACAGTAATTTAAAAGCAAGCGTCAGAAGGGCGTCTCCAACCAAAAGCGCCATGGCCTCTCCATACACCTTGTGACTGGTTAATTTACCCCTGCGGTAATCGTCGTTATCCATTGCCGGCAGGTCATCATGAACCAGGGAATAAGCATGGATCAACTCTATGGCGCAGGCGGCAGGTAAAACATCACCGGCGCAGCCTCCAACCGTCTCAGCCGCGGCCATTACCAGGGCCGGTCTGAGCCTTTTACCGCCTCCCATGACACTATAGCGCATGGCCTGGTGAATCAGGGGCGGATATGTTTCCGGTTGAGGCAGGAAGCGTTCCAGTGCCTCTTCAACCAGTATGGCCTTCTTTTTAAGCTCCTCTTTAAAGACCACAGCCGGCGCCCTCCCCTCCGGCAGGAAGATTATCAATTTCTTTTAACGTGATACTTCCGCTTTCATCCCTGGTCAGGATGGCAATACGCTGCTCGGCTGCTTCAAGACTGCGATTGCAAACTTTTGAAAGCTCAATCCCTTCGGCAAACAGTTCCAGCGCTTTTTCAAGCGGTAAGCCACCATCCTCCAACTCCTTTACCACAGCCTCCAATCGTGCTATGGCCTCTTCAAAACTTTTATTTTTACCTTCCGCAGCCATGATCACCCTCCAGTTAATTTATTCCTTCTATTATATAATAAAAACAATTGTGTTTTAAATTATTTTCCCAATATTCGCTCCGCTTGTAATGAAATACTATATAATGCGTATGATCATTATACTTGAGGTTAAATGGCCGGCTGCCTGGAAATATATTGACCTCAATATAATAATGCGTAAATACATTATTTAATATATGACTACATTAGTTATCTATTGTAATCCAAAAAAGCGCTTGCAACAAACTTGTTCAGCGCCTTTATTTATACAAATCGTCATTTGAAAAGAATTTTAATACCCGCCGTCAAGCTGGACAAATAATTACCCGCTGTCGATGATGCTTATTGACATTATAATTGTTGCAAAATTGGTATCAAATATGTGAATTTTACATCCTCATTATCTGCAATTTATGGTATAATCATTGCATTAATATTGCCCAGGAAATATCTTTCGAAAACATCAGGAAATTATTAAGAAATATGATTTCCCGCATTTACCGCAAAAATAATTAAGGAGGTTTATAAGCAAGTGATTTATCAAAAGACTGTGGTCCCTGGACCTAATTCTTCAAAACTCCTGGAGAAAAGGAACAAGTATATTCCCAAAGGCATTTCTTACTCTTTCCCTGTCTTCGCCAAAGAAGCTAAAGGCGGTATGATTACTGATGTTGACGGCAACCAGTTCATAGATTTCGCGGCTGGTATTGGGGTTGTCAATGTGGGACACTGCAACGACAGGGTTGTAAAAGCAGTTAAAGCCCAATTAGACAAGTACATTCACACCAGCATCAACGTTTTTATGTATGAACCTTATATACTGCTTGCCGAAAAAATAGCTGCAATTACCCCAGGGGGCTTTCCTAAAAAAACCATGTTTGCTAACAGTGGGGCTGAAGCAGTTGAAAATGCGGTTAAAATTGCCCGGAAATATACTAAAAGAAAAGGGATTATCGCGCTGGAATGCGCTTTTCACGGCCGCACCCTGATGACGATGACTTTGACCAGTAAAGTAAGGCCTTACAAATATGGCTTCGGTCCCCTGGCCCCGGAAGTATATAAAATTCCTTCCGCTTACTGTTACCGCTGCTACTTCGGGCTGAGTTATCCGGACTGCGATATGCAGTGCGTAAAGAACCTGGAAAGATTCTTCATCGCGGAATGCCCCGCCGACAACGTCGCAGCGCTTATAGCCGAGCCCATCCAAGGTGAAGGCGGCTTTATTGTTCCGCCGCCGGAATATTTAACAGGTTTAAAAGAGATCTGCAGCAAACACGGTATCCTGTTTATCGTAGACGAAATTCAGTCCGGTTTTGGACGCTCAGGGAAAATGTTCGCCAGCGAGCATTTTGGACTGGAAGCGGACCTGATGACCGTAGCCAAGTCCCTGGCCGCGGGCTTCCCCTTGAGCGCGGTAACCGGGCGGGCGGAAGTTATGGATGAACCCGCTCCCGGTGAAATTGGTGGAACATACGGCGGAAACCCGGTAGCCTGCGTTGCGGCTCTCGAAGTAATTGACATCATGCGGGAAGAAGCTCTGCCAGAGCGGGCTGTCAGAATAGGTGCATTGATGAAGCAGCGGTTAAATGAAATGCAGGAAAAATACCCGGTAATAGGCGATGTGCGTGGGCTGGGCGCCATGGTCGCTATTGAACTGGTTAACGACCGGAAAACGAAAGAACCGGCAAAAGAGTTTACCGGCAAACTGGTTGCAGGATGCTTCAAACGCGGGCTGGTAGTGCTGAGTGCGGGCATATACAGCAACGTGCTCAGATTCTTACCCACACTTGTCATTACCGATGAAGAACTGAATCAAGCCATGGATGTATTGGAGGAAGCGCTTAAGGAAGCTTCAGGCTGCTAAAGCACTACAAGTAAAATAAACCCTGCGTTTTAGTTGTCAACGCAGGGTTTATATTTTTTTACTTTTGGGTGTTTTACAGCACAGCGCTTCAGTTCCCGGCGCTTATCCTGTTGTGGACAACAGCCAAAATAGAATCCCTCAGAATTTTGGCCTCGGCTGCCATTTGATCTTTTTCTCTAATAATTCTAAGCACATAATCTTTGTCGTGGATCATAGGGGTATTGATCTCCACACTCAGTAAAACCCCCTCCAGGGCTGCCTCAGCTATTAAGGCGGCAACTCCGGCATCGCTGATAGCCATTTTTATACCAATTTTAGACAGCCTTTCAGTAAGCCGCAATATTTTCAAACAAACTCCGGCGATTTTCATGGGGGTGTCTGTAGCTCCTTTCAGAGCTTTCTGCATAGCTGTCTCACGCGCTTGCTTCTCGACATCCGTGCCCCTGGGCAGGCGGTAAGCGGCCATGAAATTATCAAATTCAGCAATATCAGCCTCAACCAGTTCCTCCAGTCTGGCTAAAAGCGTTTTCGACGCCTGAAGTATATCCCTGACTTCTGGCTGGACATCTTTATATTTTTCTTTTCCAAGAGTAAGGCCTGAAACCATAGCAGTCATGGCCGCGCCAAAACAGGCTGCCAGGGCGGAAACACTGCCGCCGCCTGGAGTTGGTGAAGTGGAAGCTGATACCTCTATAGCTCCCCGCAAGCTCTGGTCAAAAAACTTACCCATTTACTTCTTGCCACCTGTCATATGTTTTCGTTGGTGCGAGTTCAAGAACAAGTGCTGTTAATTCGATACGGTGTTCGATTGAAATCGAACCTACTGTTTTCTCCTGGTATCACTTCAGCTGTATGTATGTCTAATAAGGATCTATTATATATTTAATCTGTATTCTTACTCCTGAATTCTGTATTCCTTATATTAGCTTCCCCTGCAGCCTGATGGCTTTAAGAACATTTTTCTGAAGCAGCGCCGTAGTCAGACTGCCAACACCACCAGGCACAGGTGAAATCGCCCCGGCTACTTTAACAGCATTTTCGAAGTCAACATCCCCACAGATACCACCGCCATCAACATTGTTGATGCCTGCGTCAATAACAACAGCGCCCGGTTTAATCATATCAGCTGTAATCATCCTTGCTTTACCCACGGCAGCAATCAAGATATCAGCCTGTCTGGTGTAAAAGCTCAGGTTTTTAGTCCTGGTATGACAGACAGTAACAGTGGCGTTCTGGTTCAGCATCATGAAAATAAGTGGTTTGCCCACAGTTTCTCCCCGGCCTACCAGGACCGCGTGTTTCCCTGTAATCTCCACCCCGTTGCGCAGCATTATTTCAATGCAGCTCTGAGGTGTGGTAGGAAAAAGTCCTTCGTTGTTACCCAGTATGTAACCCCGGTTGACTGGATGGACACCGTCAACATCTTTTAAAGGAGAAACCGCCGCCAGCACACTCTTTTTATCCATTCCCCCGGGCAGGGGCAGTTCAATCATGATCCCGTGGATACTGTCTTCTTTATTAAGCCTTTCAATTAAGGCAATAAATTTCTGTTCAGGGGTATTTTCAGGCAGAGCAAATAACTCATAACCTACACCCACATTACGGCAAGATTTTTCAATAGAGCGGGCATAAAGAACTGACGCGGGGTCGTCACCCACCAGCATCACTGCCAACTTGGGCATAATGCCCTTTTCTCTCAGCAAGGCTACTTCCATCTGAACTTCTTCCCTGATTGCAGCAGCCACTTTTTTGCCTTCAAGGATGGTTGCCATATACCCTGCCCCCTCTTTTCTCAGTTATCTGTCTTTTTATCTTCCACAATACAGTGCAAAAGACCGCGGTACAGGCGTACCGACAGCCTGGCGCCAACTTTAATGGAGTCAGTGTCAAAAAACACCCGCTTCCCGTCAGGAGCGGTACATATGCTGTACCCCCTGGCCAGGGTTGACAGGGGACTCAAGGTTTGCAGACGGCCGGCAAGCACCGCAAGTCTTCTTTCCTGACCCCCAACCGAACCGCGCACACCCTGGTATAAACGATGCGTTAAAAAATCAAGGGACTGCTGCCTGGCTCCGCAAAAAACATCCAGCGGCCGGGTGAAATGGCGATTGGACAGACAGGCGGCGAGCCTCTGCCCGCAGCCCCTTAATTTATCGTTAGCGGCACGGTAAAGGCGGTTTTTAAGATTCAGGACATAGCGCGCCATCTCTCTTTTGTCGGGCACGGCCAGCTCAGCCGCGGCCGACGGGGTCGCCGCCCGTATATCGGCTACAAAGTCAGCGATGGTAATGTCTGTCTCGTGACCCACAGCCGATATAACGGGTATTTTTGAATTATAAATACTGCGTGCCACAATTTCAGTGTTAAAAGCCCACAGTTCCTCCAGGGAACCGCCTCCCCGGCCTACAATAATAAGATCAACGCCGCCCAGTTTATTTAACATCTGAATACCACGGGCAACGTCAGGCGGGGCACTTTCGCCCTGAACCAGTACTGGGACCAGGATTATCTCCAATCCCGGCCAGCGCCGTCTGATGATTTCCACTAAATCCCTCACTGCCGCACCGGTTGGCGAGGTAACAAGGCCTATTCGTCGCGGCAAAAGGGGCAAGGCTTTTTTATGCACTGGATCAAAAAGACCTTCTCTTTGAAGTCTCTCTTTAAGCTGCTCAAATGCCAGGTAAAGCGCACCAGTCCCGTCCGGCTCCATTTCTTCAGCATAAAGCTGATAAGCGCCGTCCCGCTCATATACAGAGACGTATCCCCTAACCGTTACCGCCATGCCGTTTTCAGGCCGGTAAGGCAAGGAGCGGCTCCTGGAGCGGAACATAACCACCCTCAGGCAGCTGCAGCTATCTTTCAGGGTAAAATAAAAATGCCCTGAGGAGGCGGCTTTAAAATTAGAAATCTCTCCCTTAACCCATGCATTTACCAGCAGGTAATCTTTTTCAAGCAAAGCTTTAATATGCTGGTTCAGTTCCTGCACAGTCAGTATCCGCAAAGCAACGTCTCCTTTTTGGGACGTGGGAAATGGGACGTGAGACGTGAGATAGCAGGCATTCCTATTATGTCTTTAAGACATCTGGTTATACTTCTCTCAAATCCAACATCCAATTGCCACATGCTAAATCTTTATTATGCTCACGTCTCACTTCTCACTCAGATAGGCATGGATGGATTTGGCGGCGGTACGGCCGGCGCCCATGGCCAGGATTACTGTGGCCGCGCCTGTCACTACGTCGCCTCCAGCATATACGCCGGGCTTGGAGGTGGCGCCAGTATCCAGATTGGCGACAATGTTGCCCTTCCTGTTAACTTCCAGACCCCTGGTGGTCCTGGGCACGAGAGGGTTCGGGCCCTGGCCGATGGCCACCACTACTGTATCAACATCCATAATATATTCCGAGCCTTTGATCGGAACGGGGCTGCGGCGCCCGGAAGCATCCGGCTCGCCCAACTCGCACCTGATGCACTCCATCCCGGTAACCCAGTAATTATCATCATAGATAATCCTGGTAGGAAAGGTCAAAAAGGCAAACCTGACGCCTTCTTCTTCGGCGTGTTCTACTTCTTCGTGGCGCGCGGGCAGTTCTACTTTGGAGCGCCTGTATACAATCCAGGACTCTTCGGCGCCAAGGCGCAGCGCTGTACGTGCGGAGTCCATGGCCACGTTGCCGCCGCCGAGTACGGCGACTTTCCGGCCTACCCGGATAGGAGTGTCGCACTCTGGAAAGTTATATGCTTTCATTAAATTAGTACGCGTGAGAAATTCGTTGGCTGAATAAACTCCGCAGGCGTTTTCGCCGGGAATTTGCATGAAATAGGGAAGTCCGGCGCCGGTGCCGATGAAAACGGCTTCATAGCCTCCTTCTTCGACCAGCTCATCAACAGTGGCAAATTTGCCGACTACGGCGTTGACCTGGATCTCCACACCGAGCTTTTTGAGGTTTTCCACTTCGGCCTGAACCACTGCCTTGGGCAGCCGGAATTCGGGTATGCCGTACATGAGCACGCCGCCGGCCACGTGAAGCGCCTCAAATATGGTTACGCTGTAGCCGAGCTTGGCCAGGTCGGCGGCACAGGTAAGTCCGGCGGGTCCG
>CAZIYV010000078.1:0-15263 GCA_964543575.1 uncultured Pelotomaculum sp. | reverse complement strand
CAAAAAGTTCTGAAGTGTAAGAGATCACGTCAGTAACCTGATCCACCCTGAATGTACGGATATCCTTTCTAGTTAGGCAGTAGGCAACAAGGTACCAGTTGTGCCTTTTGCAAATAAGTCCGTAAGGTTCTACTACCCGCTGGGTGCTTTCTCTGCTGTAAGCTGCGAAATAAAATAGTTTTACCCGGTAGCTGCCGGCGATGGATTCAACTAGTTTGTTAAAAAGCTGGCCAACTTTTGCAGGGTCAGCCAACCCTTCCTCCACAACGTAAATCCGTTCCTGGAGTTTTTCTATAGGGATGCTATCGAACGGATACTTGTTTTTGAAAAGGGTTCCTACCAGCTTATCCTTAATTTCGTTGGTTTGGCCGGTTAGAGCAGAGCCTCTCTGCTGCAGCAGGCTGAGGAATATGATCAGGGCTTTTTCCGGACTTATTGAGGGGAGATACCCGGTTCTGAGGCGGTAAAGTCCTTTGGCTGCGTTTTTATCAGGCCTGACCAGGGGTCTCCTCATGTCATTTTCGATATGGTCGAGGTAGCGAAGAATACTTCTGGTAGATACTTCACAGGCTGCGGCTAGATCCTCCAGGGTTACGCCTCCATAGGGGCTTCTATTATTAAGAATATCAAAAACCATGGCAATCCTTATCGCTTTTGTGGTATCCTTATCCGGTTTGGCCAAATGTATTCCCCCTCGTAATAAATGGAACTTATGACTATTGTGAGGTACTACGACCAAACCTTTACATTTTCCTCCTTTTGCGACTTCTATTTACAAAATACATACCTGTCTAAGCCTTTTACCCACCCGGTCCAATGATCGTCCTCTGCACAGCTTTCAACAGCTGCGCTGAACATGTCAACCGTCGCGTCGATCATATCCAGGTGGTGCAGTACGGCGGCCTCAAGGAACTTTGGCCTTTTCGGCGACTGCCACTCGTACTGCCCGTGGTGGCTTACGATCATGTGCAGCAGTTTTAGCTTCAGTTCCTCTGGAAAGTCAGGCAGCCGGCTGATATATTTGTCCAGGAGACGTACGCCGAGGACAATATGTCCCAGCAGGCGGCCCTCGTCGGTGAAATCTATATCAGCTCTGAAGCTGTATTCCTCCACTTTGCCGATATCATGGAGGAGAGCGCCGGCCACCAGCAGATCCCGGTCTATTGTGGAGTAAACAAGCGCTATCTGTTCTGCAGCGCTGACGATGCCCAAACTGTGCTCTAATAGCCCCCCGATGGTGGCGTGGTGGTTGCGCTTGGCGGCGGGGGACGTGAGAAGAGCATTAAGAAAATCATCATCCGATAAAATCAGGGACAGTAAACTTTTTAAGTGTGGGTTATGCAAGGACTCAATAATTGAAAGAAGTTTTTCCCTGGCCGCATCCAGGTCCAATTTACTAGAAGGAATGAATCTGCCGGGATCTGCTTCACCCTCCTGGCAAACCGACATAGCCGATATTTGGATTTGAGCCGTGCCGTTGTATTCCGCAACCTGTCCCTGCACATTAACAATATCCCCAACCCGGCAGCTCTCTTGTATCTCATATGCCGACTCCCAGACCCGGCCTTCCATTTGGCCTGTCCTGTCTCCCAGCACCACAGCAAGGTAGTGCCCTGTCCCGCTGCGCAAGGGCAGCAGCTTCTTAGATTTTAAAACGAATATGCCGTTTACTTCCTGCCCAGGTTTTAACTGCTCGATAAAAATCTCCGCCATAGCAAACCCTCCCGTAAATAATGCTTTTATGATAATTCTAAACCATACTCTGGCCATATGTTTGTCACTCAACAGAAAATATGTTCGATAGATGGGGGAGCCGTTAAAGAGCTAATAGGTAGGGTGGAAGATTCCAAGGTTGCAGCTTATCCCTCCGTGGGTCTGGGCGAGGACCTGCGTTTGAGCGCCAGGGGGCTTACGGGATCCTGCCTGATTGTGGACGGAAAGGTTATCCACCTGGCTTTATTTGCCGCGGCGAAGGCAGAAGGGAATAGACCCGGCAGCCCGCTCAGCAGGCCCAGCAGGAGGCGCAGGGGACAACAGTAAATATAGTCAGAAATAAATATCTCAGGAGGTTTTATATTTGATTGGAGCAATCTGCGGTGATATTATCGGATCTGTTTTTGATTAAGACTACAGATTTCCCCCTGTTCAGCTCCAAGTCCAACTATACGGACGATACGGTGCTCACTGTGGCGGTGGCGGACTGCATTATGAACGGCAAGGATTATGTTGAGGCTTTTAAAGAGTATGGGCGAAAATACCCCTTTGCCGGTTACGGCGGCATGTTTTTTAAGTGGATATTTTCAGATTCACTTCTGCCCTACAACAGCTTCGGCAATGGATCGGCCATGCGTGTGAGCCCGGTCGGGTTCGCCTTTGACACCCTGCAAGAGGTGCTTGACGAAGCTAAGAAATGCGCGGAGGTTACGCATAACCATCCGGAGGGAATAAAAGGTGCTCAGGCGGTTGCCGCAGCCATTTTCCTGGCCAGGCAGGGCGAGAACAAAGATATTATTAAGAAATATGTTGTTAGCAACTTCGGGTATGACTTGGACAGGACTCTAGCTGAGATACGCCCCTATTATGATTTTGACGTAACCTGCCAGGGCTCTGTGCCGGAGGCCATAATTGCCTTTTTGGAGTCTGGCGACTACGAGGATGCTGTCCGAAAGGCCATATCAATCGGTGGGGACAGTGACACCATCGCCTGTATTACCGGAGGTATCGCGCAGGCTTTTTATAAAAAGATACCGTACAGTATCATAAATAAGGCAAGAGGCATATTGGACCGGAACCTTCTAAGAGTGATTGATTCTTTCACAGTAAAATAGCCTGTGAAACTTCCGGGGTTGGTTGAGTTCTAAAAATAGACATAAAGTCCTGATAAATCAGACTTAATTAAACAACAATTTGCAATTACAACAGAATAGTATAAGGTACGTATTTCTTTATATGCTCATTCATTTTTAACTATGCTGGGATATTCTACAACAAATTCAGCCAATCCCGTCTGACATAAAGAATTCTAACCACTGTTACCGCCATATCCTTTTCGGAAACAACGTAAAATAAGATGTAGTTATCCACTATCAGCTTTCTTATTCCTTGACTGGCAAGGCGCTCATCGCCAACCGGCGCATAACGGGTAGGCATATCGGCAAGACTCATTACCGCTTCTTTTATTTTGCCAACCAACCTTTGCGCAATAGCGGGTTCTCGCAGTTCCCTTGAAATATACCGCGCAATTTCCTGCAAGTCGTCCGCCGCCGGTTCGGTCATCAAAACCTTATACCGTTTCATTCCTTAAGGTCACTTTCTATCCTATCAAAGACGTCCTTGGCAGGAACTGCTTTTTTGTGTTTTATAGCTTCCATGCCCTCATCCAGCATCTTATACAGCTCAAACTTGCCGACCAGCTTTTCATAGGTCTCAATACTCATGACTGCTAAGTCGCCTTGTCCGTTTTTGGTGATATAGACCGGTTCGGAATACTTGTGGCAAAACTCCGAAATCTCATTATACTTATTTCTTAAATCAGAGCTTGGTCTGATGTTTGGCATAACATATACCTCCACCCTCAATATATGCATATTCTATCAAAATATCGATATGATATCAAGGCACTCGATTATCCATTTTCCACCGTATTTCCATTATTAAAAACAAAAAGTGGGCTAAGCATTTTCGGTTGGCCCATTTTTTGTTTCCAAATTCAGATTGACAATTAAATGTAAATAATTAAGAATTAGGTAAGGTTTCGGGAGGGGTACGCGGTGGGTCATTTCGAGATTGCGGCGAGCGAGTTTGGGGAGGCCTGGGACGCCCTGATGGCCGACTGGCTGCCCGACAGCGGTTTCCAGTGCGACGACAGGCTCTGCTACGAGCTCTGCCTGAATAACCCCGAGGAACATCCGCAGAAGAAGCACCTGGTGGACATCTACGTCCCAGTGAAGCCGCTCTAAAATTTAAACAGTCAAAGACCATCCATCGATCAGGTGGGTGGTTTTTTTTCGAATACCAGATCTTTTTGTTTGATTTTTTAATATCCGTAATATAACTCCGACTTTCCCCGCCTACTGATAAGGCATAATTTTTCATATAATATTTTTTACATCCTGTGTCCATACTTAATTTTCCAGAATATTATACACCAGAAAAATCAGAAAGGTGTGTTGACCTATGACGAATCCTTGTGGTTGTGAAGACTCCAACTCCAAGCCAGTTTCTGCGGAGAGTGTAAACGCTCAACAACATACGGAATGTCCGTCAATTGTTCATGAGACAGTGTGTGTGCAAGCTCTGGTTACGATTACTCCAAATGTAGTAGTCGGGGAGATTCAATCTTTTTGCGTGGGCGGACCTGTGATTGGGGCATGTCCGGGGACACCATCGCCGGAAGGGGAATGTAATTTCACGGTTAGTCAGAACATTTGTGTCCAGGTTCCTCTAGCGTTCTCTGCCAATGCAACAGCAACACCAACAGGTATTGTTTGCGGTACACCAGCGGTGGGACCATGTCCAGCTTAAAGCCAGTTTCTGCGGAGAGTGTAAACGCTCAACAACATACGGAATGTCCGTCAATTGTTCATGAGACAGTGTGTGTGCAAGCTCTGGTTACGATTACTCCAAATGTAGTAGTCGGGGAGATTCAATCTTTTTGCGTGGGCGGACCTGTGATTGGGGCATGTCCGGGGACACCATCGCCGGAAGGGGAATGTAATTTCACGGTTAGTCAGAACATTTGTGTCCAGGTTCCTCTAGCGTTCTCTGCCAATGCAACAGCAACACCAACAGGTATTGTTTGCGGTACACCAGCGGTGGGACCATGTCCAACGACGACTGCCTGCACGCACACAATTGGTTTCTTTCGTAACCAAACGGATGTGACCAACGCTTTGATTACGGCTGCGGGTGGTTCAATCGTACTGGGAATAGATAATATTGGCCTCAGCTTTACTGTTACAACAGCTAATGCGGGCGATGTTCTTTCATTCAATACGCCTTCACCACCGGCACCAAGTTCACCTCCATTTGGTCCGCAATATAAAATTCTATATGCTCAACTTCTAGCAGCTAACTTAAACTTATTGAATGGGGCAACTTGCGATTTTGCAACTGCAGCAATCGCTGCGGCAAATACATTCCTGGCAAACTCCCCTCCGGGTGGAATGGCGGGAGCCCCAACCGTACAAGAACCACTGACGGAATTCAACGAGGGAATAGCCTTAGGATGTCCTGGGAATTGTCTCGAGATTGTTCATTAACTAGTAGTAAACTTCCCGTTAGTCTATGAAGTAGCAACCGGAAGCGTTATAATACGCTCCCGGTTATTTTTTTTCTCTGGGCCTTTGTCGCAACTATAACCCATTTGACGCATTACACCACAGAAAAAGTGGGGGTGAGGCGGTGACGGGGGTTTATATCCAGCAAACCGGGTACAAAGTATGTGCTCAAATTCAAATTACCCTTTCGTTTACATATACATTCTGTTTTTGTGAATCATATTAAAAAAGCTCTATTTAAGGGATGCAGACAGTATTGAACATAAGCAGCATCATCACACCGCTCACCAAGTTGGCTCCCTTTCCCCGTCAGGCAAAGGATAAACCACTGCACGCCGGTGAGATATACTGTCTGTGGGAAGCCTTAGTAATCCAGGTGCTGACAACCGCTTCCCAGGTGGCTATCACTCATCACGTCAGGGGGTATGCCGCGTCAGTCAGGGAGGACATCAGAGAATTATTTAAGGGTTTCACTTCAACCGAAATAGAAGAGCACCAGAAGTTAATCCAGTTGGCAGCCCTGCGCCATACCCTGGACAACCCGCCTGCGGTTACGTCCAGGCGGGGGTAAAGCAATCATATAAAAAAACGGAGTTGTTGTAAATGCCTATACTTCTCAGCGCGGTGTTCGCCTGGGCATTAGTGGGTTTGCTGGCCGGCCGCGGGTTTATGCGCCTCTGGAAAGCCGGGTTGATCGGGGTGGCCGTTATGGTTACCGCGGATTACTTAGGGACCAGGTACAATTTCTATGCCTATCCTGGAGCAATAGTCTACCTGTCTAACATACCTATCTTTTTAATATTTTTAGTCTACGCCACCTCAATTTTGTATCTGAACTGGCTGCCTGCCCGCTGGGTGCAAAGGTTTCTTTACACCATATATTTTGCTGCTTTGTCTCTGGCACTGGAAGCGGTTATGTACAGCGCCGGCGCGATTGCCTACCCGCGCTGGCAATTATGGTACAGCTATCCTTTGCTGCTGGGCGGCCTGACACTGCTGGCTTATCTTTCAGATTTTGTGCTTTTTACAGGCAAGGGAGGGAAATACTTCTTTCCCGAGAATAAAGTTTAATAAGGATGCAAGTTTGAAAGGTGCAGCATGAACAGATTTAAGCACAAATTACTGGCGGTGATGCAGCACGCGGTAATCGTGAACCAGGGGGAAGTACTGCTCCTGCGCTATTCCGGCTACCAGGGTCAAGGCGTGGAGGGATTGTGGGGCCTGCCCGGCGGACACTATATCTCAGGCCTGCCCGCTGAAGATCTCTTAAGGGAAATAAGGGAAGAAACGGGACTGGTACTGGTAAACAAGCTGCGTTTGCTGAGGACCTATGTGGTGTTGTTTCCGGACGGGGTGGAGAGGTTTGGTGTTTTCTACCTGTACCGGGATGATGGCGCGGCCAGGCCTGAAATCGTGCTGAGCGGCGAGCACACCGAATTTATGTGGGCGTCCCTTGCCAACATGGTGGGGCTAACTTTCATCGGCCCTTACCATAAAAAGATTGTTGAGGATGTGCTGGCTGATGAAAACCTGGATTAATAAATTTTTAATGTTTCAGAAAGAAAACCTTAAATAATCAGGCTTATAATCAAATAAAGTTTAAGAGGGGGACTAAAGGATATGCCTGAATTTGGAACGCCTTTCGCCGGACATGCCTCGGAGCGCAAGCTCAGCCGTCAGGAACTGATCCGGGCCATCCGTTTTTTGATCGCCGCCGAGTACGAAGCTGTTCAGCTTTACACCCAGTTGGCGGAGTCGACCGACAATGAATTAGCGATAGATGTTTTAAATGACATAGCCAATGAGGAGATAGTGCACGCCGGCGAGTTTTTGAGGCTCTTAAAAGAGCTGGCTCCCGATGAGGAGAAGTTTTACAGAGAAGGCGCGGCAGAGGTTGAGGAAGTTATCGGGAAGATGAAGAATAAATAATTTAGTAAAATCAGCCATATAGATGCAACAATATTGGATATAAGAATAGAATATATTTAGGTTGGGAGGTGTTTATATGCTTCGCAAACAATGGATGCTCAGGCAAGTTTCTCACTGTAAAGGCGGCTGTAGTAGTTTGTCCCGGGCAAGACGTTAAACTGCCCGCTTGATTATTACCCGGCAACGGGAAGATACTGCCTGCGGGGAGTGTTAAAAAAGGTGCTTTGGCCGCAAAGATTCCATGATGAACATACAGCTTTGTTCTCCATACTGCCCAAATTAGAGGGTAACCTGAAAGACATCGAACATGGTGAGGCCGGTGAAAATGTCATCTGGGAACTCAGAGAATTTGCCCAGATTATAAAGGATGTGCTCATTCCTCACTTCCTGGATGAAGAAAAAAATGTTTATCCCAAGGCATCCCAGTCGAGCGAGGAAGGGAAAAAATTCATTGAGGGAATGTATGAAGAGCATAACACTCTGTATGAAACTTTTGAAGGATTCTTGAAATCTCTGGGACAAGCTTCCGGTGTGGAAATAGACCCACATGAAAAGAATCATTTGGCCCGCACCATTTCCTTATCGAAAAACATAGGTGTAAGTGAGGTCCCTAAAAACCTGGACAAGCTTACCACACCGCCGTCCCTGGACGTGGATAAGGAAGGTGTTCTCCGTTATGGTTACGCCATCGGTCAGCTGCTGGTACAACACATCAAGAAGGAAGAAAACGAACTGACTGGTTTTCTACCCTGAAAACATATGTTCTGGGCTTCCTTTGCAAATGTAGGTGCGAATTTATTCGTCAGAGGAATGGGGACACACCGTTTAAGGAACGGGGACACACCTCTATTTGGGGTATTGCTTTATGGACGAGGAATGTCCCCGATTGGAGAATGTAGGTGCGACTTTAGTCGCACAAAAGTTACATGTGCCCCAAACAAGTTAGGCGCTAACGCGCCGTGTTCGATTGAAATCGAACCTACATCGCTGATTTATCTAAAAAGAATTAAAAAGAGAGGAGCATGAAGCTCCTCTCTAAAACTCAGAATGCTCTGCGGGGTGTTCCAACAGGTCAATGGCTCCAAGCACAATGTGAGCCAGGCCAAAGCCTGCTATACCCCAGCCGGCAACGGGGTTTTTGTTGCTAAGCGCCAGTCCGGCGGCGGTAACCGCGGTACCCAGGATCGTGGGTATCAATCCCTCACGTGGCAACATTAAAGCCCCCTCTCTTCGAGTTTGTATTAGTTTTTGGGATTATCACATTTTTCATGTCTGTTAATTTGTGCTTTTTATTGAAAAACAAGAGTTGTTAAAAAAATTACAGGGGGGATAGACTTGGAGCTCAAAGGAAGCAAAACCGAAGCGAATTTAAAGACGGCGTTTGCCGGAGAATCTCAAGCACGCAATAAATATTCCTATTTTGCCAGCGCGGCTAAAAAGGAAGGCTACGAGCAAATATCCGCCATTTTTATTGAGACTGCGGACAACGAGAAAGAGCATGCTAAGAAAATATTTAAGTTTTTAAATGGTATCGGCTGTACCGCTGATAACCTCAAAGAGGCGGCGGCGGGGGAAAACTACGAGTGGACTTCCATGTACAGCGAGTTTGAGGCTGCGGCGCGGGCCGAGGGCTTCAATGAAATCGCCGATTTCTTTAAATCGGTGGGCTTGGTGGAGAAGGAGCACGAAAAGCGCTACCTGGCACTCCTGGAAAACCTTAATAAAGGAACGGTTTTCAAGAAGGATCAGCAGATGGAGTGGAAATGCAGGAATTGCGGGCACATTCACGTTGGTCAGGAAGCCCCTGCTGAGTGTCCCACCTGCGCTCACCCCCAGGCTTATTTTGAAGTCAGGTGCGAAAACTACTAAAAAGTGAAAACCCGCTTCCGGCGGGTTTTCACTTTAAAAGAACTTTATAGAGGGGTGAATCACGATCATTTCATGCTGTAGTTCCAGTTTGGTGATTTCCAGGTTGTTTAGTAAAAAGCCGAGCTTGTTTTGCAGCGCCTGGGTGAAGCCGGGCATTTTATTGAAGTCCAGCACAAGTTTATCTTCATTTATGGTTAAATAGCCAAACATGTTGATCAGGCCTTCCGGCGCTCCCAGGCGAATGGCTTCAGCCTGGTCAAGCTCCGCCGCCAGTTTAGCCTTGATCTTGACGCCGTAAACCGAAACGGCGACCGGGCTGAGCGGTATCAGCTCGACAAAGCGGTTAGTCCTGTTGAACTCGTATTGGCCCAGGGTCAGCGCCAGCTTCACATTGATGGGTGTGCTCTCGCCCGCCAGGATCTCGACCACAGCGTTAAGACAGCCTTCCTCAACAGAGAGGACTATTCCCTTGACGACCTTGTTTTCCTCCAGTGTTTCTTTTAAAAACTTGTTGATAAACTCCTGGTGGACGGTAATGTTGCCGCCCAGCAGGCTCTTGATATTATCAAGTAAGCTCATTTTATCACTCCCATCTGCTATTATTGCCCTTTTAGCAAAAAGCTGCAATTTGATGCGGTGTTCGACAAGTCGAACCTACAGTTCTCAGACTCCCCTGAAAATACATTGAGTATGTTGCGCTGGTTAAATGTAGGTGCGAATTCATTCGTCAGAGGAATGGGGACACACCTCTATTTTAGGCATTCCTTTATCGACGAGGAATGTCCCCATGTGCCCCAAACAAATTAGGCGCTAACGCGCCGTGTTCGATTGAAATCGAACCTACATCGCTGGTTTTCATCCTTCGTGGCGCCGCGAAGCGGCATTAGCAACTACTGCGGATGTAGTGTTCTTAAAGTTCTGGTCAGATAGATGATGCGGCACACATTTTCCAGGCAGGAGGTCCAGTGGTAAGCTTCCTCCAGCGTCCGGCCGGCCGCAAAGCTGCCGTGCCCGCGCACCATAGCGATTTTATTTTCTCTTAATAAAGCGGGCAACTTTTCTTCCACCTCGGGTGAACCGATTGTGCACTCCGCGCGCAGGACGGGTATCCTATCCAGCAGGTAGGCTCCCTCAGCATCTACCGGTATGATTTCGTCTTCCAGTAAAGAGAGACTGATGGCGTGTACCGGGTGAGCATGGACTACGGCCAGAGCGGAAGTGTTCATGTAAATGGCCCGGTGCACACCGATTTCCGTGGAGGCCAGCTTGGTATTGGCGTCGTTTATTATGAGCCCGGTTTCTATCAAATCCCTTTCCTCAAGATAGCCTAACATGGAGCCCGTTCTGGTAATTATGATCCGGTCGCCCTGGCATGCACTCAGGTTGCCGCTGTGCGAATTGTTCAAACCGGTCAGGCAGAGGTCACGCCCCACCAGTTGAAAATCATTTAACATGAAAAACCCCTCCCGTCAGTACCCGGCCTGCTTTATATAGTCTAGAGTAGTTCTTTATCCGCGATAACATCCCCTTTCTTAGATCAGGCTTTTCAAGTATATTTTTTCCGGTCGGTCGCATACTAACACGAAATTAAAATGGTGGAGGGACAGCAGTTGAAAAAGCTTCGCGTAGGCGTCATCGGCGCCGGTATGGCTTTTGAAAAACTTCATTATCCGGCTTTCCAGGAACTTCACGACAAATACGAAATTGCGGCGCTGTGTGACGTTGACAGGTTCAAGGCGGATACCTGGGCGAATAGGCTTGGGCTCAGCCCCCAGGATGTTTATACCGATTTCAGAGAGCTGGCCCGGAGAAGAGATCTGGATCTTTTTGATATCATGGTGCCCATTGAGAAAAACTACGAAGTTACCGATACAGTTGCCGCCATTGCCAGGAAACCGATCATCTGTGAAAAACCGCTTGCTCCTAACCTGCGGCAAGCCAGGGCGCACGCTGAGCTGCCCCGGAAATACGGAATACCTGTGATGATAGCGGAAAATTACCGCTATAACGAAGAAGTTGACCTGATCAGGGATTTGGTCAGGACCAAAAGAGTTGGAGACATCTTATATTTTATTCAGAACCGGGTTGTGAATTTCCCGGAGGACATGCTTAAAGATAAATTCCCCGCCGTAGAGTGGCGGCAGTATCCGGAGTTCGCGGGAGGCGCGCTGCTGGACACGGGAGTGCACGATCTGGCCGCCTTGAGGCATATTTTCGGGGCGGTGGAAAAAATTCAAGCTTTTGGCCGGGAACAGAATCTGGACTTTGCCCCCTTTTCAGTGGTTGCTGTTAATGTTTTATTTAAAAGCGGTGTCATTGGCACATTTTCATTTTTCTCCGCCGGTAAAGAAATGCAGCGCCCGCTGATCGGCCTGCGCATCTTTGGCAGCGAGGGGATGATTTACCTTGAAGACAGAGACTGCGGTTGTATCAACGTGACGCACAACAACGGGACTCACGAACTGCTCCACTACCGGCCGCAGCGCGGCTATTACAACGAACTGCTTAATTTTTACAACGCCGCCATGGGCAAGGAACCGATTTCCGTAACACCTGAAATGGAGTTTGGCGACGCTAAAATGGTTTTTGATATCTTGAAGTCCGTTGATGAAGAAAAAATTGTGGAAGTAGACCGCGGCTATGATTACATTCCCATTTACCAGGCCGGCAGGGGAACTGACAGACAACCCGACCCTTACCTGATGTAGCCCCCTCACGGGGGTTTTTTATATTTTATGTGTATTAACAGGCAGGAAAGAGCACCTCTCCGTATAAACATATATTAAGAAATAATTAAACCATTCAGACAGTTTATACTGACTCCATTTTGAGCGGGGTGAAATTAGATGTCCAGGTTAAAGCCGATCGGGTTTTTCGATTCAGGGGTGGGCGGACTTTCGGTGATGAAAGAGGTGCGCCGCCTGCTGCCGGCGGAAAACCTGCTTTATTTTGCGGACTCAGCTTATTGTCCTTACGGGGAAAAACCACTGGATTTTATCCGGAACAGGGTTTTTTCTATCTGTGATTTTCTCATTGCCAGGGGCGCCAAATTAATAGTTTTAGCCTGTAACACCGCTTCGGTTGCGGCGCTTGACGCTGTGCGGGAGCGCTTCAGTATTCCGGTCGTCGGGACCGAGCCGGCGGTTAAACCAGCGGTGGCGGCCACCAAAAATGGCCGGATTGGTGTTCTGGCTACCCAGGTTACCCTGTCCGGGTACAGGTTTAACTCATTGGTGGCGCGATTTGGGGGGGAAGTGAAGGTATTCACGCAGCCCTGCCACGGCCTGGTGGAACTGGTTGAGTCAGGACGCTGGGACGATCCGGAAACGGAAGAGATAGTCAAGAGCTGTCTTGATCAGCTGTTGGTCAGGGGGGTGGATACCGTCATCCTGGGCTGTACCCATTATCCTTTTCTCCGCCCGGTGGTGGAAAAGCTTGCCGGCAGCGGGGTCAGCATAATTGACAGCGGTGAGGCGGTAGCCCGGCAGGTGGCCCGGGTGCTGGAGAAAAGCGGCCTGGCGGCTGGTGACGCGGCTGCCGGTGGCGAGTCTTTTTTCACCAGCGGCGACCCGCGCCAGGTTGAACCGGTGATACGGTTATTATGGGGAAACCCGGAACTGGTAGTGCGGCAGGAAAAGTTTGGACTGTGACAGGCGGGTGAAGGGATGAACTGCAAGGACTGTGCCTTTTTTAAAACCTGGGCGTCATTTGACGCGGCCATGTGCCGGGCGACATTGCAACCGGTGGACCCCCTGGCTAAAGCCTGCGAAAAATTTATCCCGCAGGGGCGTTTTACCGAGTGGGGGGAAGAAACCTGCGGTCAGTCATGCCGGTAGGCCGGTTTACAATTTAAAGGCTATAAAGTAAAATAAGCCTGTGACACTGTATGATGGAGCATAATTACAACCCAAGGACATAAAAAATGAGACAGAAAAATTTAACCTATTCCCTGCTGGCTGCAGCAACTGTTTTTTCGATTCTGCTTGCTGCTACTTTGTTTATTCGCTTCTCCTGGGCGGAACCGACCAAAGTAGTGCGGATCGCCCTGTTAACCGGCGACGTGCAGTCAGAAAAACAGAAATTAATCCTGGATGTTTATGAACAGCTGCTGAATGAGGAAGGGTTCCCCTATAAGTTTATATCGCCCGGCGAGCTTGAAATATTTGGCGCTGAAGGTATCAGGAGCCGCTATGAAGCCCTGGTTATCCCTGAAAGTGTCAATGCTGCCATGGCGCCGGAGATTGCTGAAATCATAAAATCTTATGTAAAAGACCAGGGAGGTTCTGCGCTCTTTGTTCTTGACCCGGCCACTAAAATGCCCGGCGGAGAACCTCAGCCCGCGCCTTTGCTGGCGGACCTGATCGGGGTTAAATATTACCTGCCCCTTGCCGACGGCAAGCTGGCGACCTATCCCGGGTACTGGTACTTCCCGGACGCGGCCAAAGGGCGGGAGTGGGGTATTACTCCAGGCAGGTTGGACAAGGATAATGCCGTCAGCACTTATACTTACGGCAAACTGAAGTATGAGCACTTCAGAGCCGTGAATGCCGGCGCGCGGGTTTTAGCTTTTGACAGGGCGGAAGCCGGAGAGGTGCCCGTTATCACTGAGAAGCGCTACGACAGCGGCGGCACGGCTGTTTATGCCAATATGCCCCTGGCCAAATACAAGATCAGGTCTGATGATCTGGTGCCCAGGTCTGTCCTGCGCACTTTCCTGATTGATTACGCGAAAGTGCCCCGCCTGGTCAACAGCCCCGCCGGTGAGGGCGGTATGGTTTTCAACCTGCACGTGTGCAGCGGCGCCTATTTCAGAGCTTTGACAGTGATGTTGATGCAAGGCTTGTTTAACACCGAGCTGCCGTTCTCAATACACGTTACAGCCGGTCCGGACACCTACAAACTTGGCGACAGCATGGGCTTTTACGCTGAAAGCGAGTACAGGGGAAAGCCGGTTTTAGAGGTGCTTAAGGACTATGGAGAGATCGGCGCGCACGGCGGCTGGGCGCATAACTTTTTTGCCTATAACCTGCAGTATCTGCCAGAAGAGAAACTGAATGAACTGATTGAATGGAATTTTAACGCGCTGGAGGCTGTGACCGGGCGGAAGGTCGTCGAGTACAGCGCGCCCGGCGGCAACCATCCTTTCTGGATCAACAGCAAGTTCGAGGAAATGGGAGTAAATTCGTACTACTGGACCGGCGACACAGGCTCCAGTCCAACGCACCCGCGCCTGGACGATAAATACGCCAACCAGAAGATGTGGGCGTTTCCGATCACACCTTACCGGCAGCATGCTTCTCTGGAAGAGATGGACAGAGGGCGCGTGCCTGAGGAAGAGGTCTGGCAGTGGATGAATGATTTAATCGATTTTGCCGGCAAAGAGAGAGTGATCAGGATGATCTACACCCACCCGTCCGATAGACGGTATTGCCTGGAAGCAATGAGGGCTTTTGAGGACAAGGCACTGGCCGAACAAAGCGCGGGTAGGATCAGAGTGGCCACTATGAGCCGGTTTGCAGACTTTCTTAACCGCTACTCCAAAACCAGGTGGGAGATAAAAAGGGAAGGCCAGGACTACTCCATTGAAGTTGAGAATCCTGAAGGGCTGGCCGATATTACTGTAGCTGTCTATGTAGGCGAGGAGTTCAAGAACATAGTTTCAGGCGGCGACGTCAAGACGGTCCAGGAAGACGGCTGGCTCTACCTGACAGTGACTTCCAATGACCAGAAAAAGAAGTTGGAAATAAACCAGTTGTAGGGCTGCAGGTTATTTTTGAAAAAACATCCGGGCGGCCAGAGCCACCAGTATAATCGCGAAAACCTTGTTGAAGATATCGGTTGGGACGTATTCTACCAGTCTTGAACCGATCTGCGCTCCCAGGATGCCCCCCAGGCCGATCAAAATGCCCAGACGGTAATCCACGTGATTTAATTTTCCATGGGCAAACAGTGCCGAAGTGCTGATGATCAGGATGGCCATAAATGAAGTTCCCACCGCCTTCTGGGCTGTGAAGCCAAGAAAGATCAGCAGCGGAACCATGATGAAGCCGCCGCCCAAACCGGTGAAACTGGCTGCTATGCCGATTAGTATACCCAGGGCGACCATTATGGCATAATTCATTTTCTCTACCCCCCGTTGATATTATATATCATTTTAATTAATTGGAAAACTTGTTTGTAAAGCCA
>CAZIYV010000077.1:0-15381 GCA_964543575.1 uncultured Pelotomaculum sp. | reverse complement strand
CCCACCAGTGAAATTCGGCTTGCAAAAAGCCATTATGCCAATAAATATGCCAATAGAATTGTTACACAATTTAAAAAGCGAAAACCAGGGGTCGCCACCCCTGGCTTGTATCCAACGAGATCCCTGCCATCGGCAGGGATTTATATTAGTTCCTCCGTTTTATCTTTTTCTTCCTCTGGCATAAACTCCGCATATATGTCCATAGTTGTTGAATATTTCTCATGCCCTAATAATTCCTGTACATTCTTTACCTTTTCACCGGCCTGGATAGTCGCCAATGCAAAGCAAGAAGTTCACCCCGGCGGAGACCTGTGCTCATTTCCAGTATAAATGCTGGGTAATACTTGCATTTTTTGGCTATTTCAAGAAAAGATTTTACAGCTACCTTTGAGGGTTTCCCCTCAAATTTCATATTTTCTCTAGTTATGGTTATTGCTTTATGCTGTCATTGTATGGAAGGATTCTACGGAAATAAGGGACTTATTAGGGGAAAAAGAAAAAGCCCATATAGGCTTTTTAAAGATTAAAATAAGTCAGCCAAAATTCTTTTTTTGATACACCAGTCTGGTTAATTATGCTGCCCAATAGGTATCCATTAATATCATCATATTTGGGAACTATAATAACGAAAACTTTTTTCCCAACTCTCCTATTATACTTTATATGATCTCCTTCTGTGCCAACATATACTGCACATAGTTTCTCAATAACTTTTACGATAATTTTCCAGTCTAAGCAGGATGGAGGTTTTCCGGGTAATCTTTTATATACCAACAGGCATCATCTGTTCCAATATAAAATTATCGGAACTCTGATTTTCTTTGCGGATATTGTTAATATAACATCTATAACGAAACTCAAACACCATCCTTTTAAACCAGTAAAAAGGGACTTTTCTAAATACGACTTTTGAATCTTGATTTTCCTTTACTACATCTATATATGCTTTAACGGCTTCCTTTAAACGAAGTTCGCACTGTTGTCTTGTTTCCCCAAAAGAAGCTAAGCTTAATTCAAGACAGGTAGAAACATACCCATCTTGGACTTTTTTTACAACACAACGTAGTACCACTTTTACATCCCTCCTTCTGGTAAGATGTTTTTCTTTATCTTTCTGTTTACCTGCTTGTCTAACCATAATTTACTACCCCCAGTAATAAATTGCAAGACAAAAAATGTCAAAATATGCCTAACAAACACAAAATTATCTTATAATTTATAAGGTATTATCTCCTTTAACGGGATATGATAGACTTTTGTTCTGCAAACACAGACTTAAAAAAACTAAAATCAAATAACATCTAAACTTAGACTACGATTTTTTCATATTTTGCCATAAAGGAATTTATCTATAAGGTAAAGAAGCAAAAACCCCGGACCTCGATCCGGGGCTGGTTTACTCAGATCCTAACCCGGCGTAGCCGGAACCAAAAAGGTTTCCTGGTGTCCTTGCGAGATGAAGATTTGAGATGGGGCAATTTCCCGGGAAAAAGGCTCACGCGTAAAGGGGTAATTAGGACTGCGCAAGGGGTTTCACCCCCATAGCCCGGGCAAAGGATACCCCGTTCTTTTTGGCATTGCCGGCATGCTCGGTGATTATTGATTTCATAACAGCATCAAGGACTTTTTGACTTTCATGCTGACGCTCCAAAACCCGCTTTTCGGCAAAGTTTTTCATCTGGTAGGGTTTGGCCTCTCCCCGGAACCCTCCCTCGCAATAGACCAGAATCCTGGTTAGGTCGTACGGATTGTAACGTACTTCTACGGTTTTACCAATAAGAGCCTCATCGACCTCATAGAGGTTGCTGAAAATCTTTACTGCGGCAAGCGAATTCACCTGCCTGGTCTCACGCCACAGAAAAGCTTCATACACTGTCTGGGGCTCCACAAACCGGGCAAATGTCAGGTTTGCGTTAATAGAGTCTTCCAATGCTTTGGATGGGCTCATTTTAAGGGTTCCATGTCGCCGGATATGATAGCGAGTTTCGATCCATGCCGCTAAGAAACGATTAACTTGCTCGATAGTTTTAATCTTACCAACTGTAATCTGGTCTTGCAGCAATGGCTCAAATTTATCGGCTACCGTTTTAAACCAGCGTTCTAATTTGCCGGTGATATGTAAAGCTTTACATATTCGAGGGAATGTAAAGTAAGGACATAAATCTCTTGGAATATAAGAATTGTTTACGGATTTACTTTACATTTTCATACTCCTATAGTTTAAAGAAGGCAAGTGCCAATAAACTATAGGGGGAACGTGACAAATGGGTTCAATAACAACGCAAAAATCATTGGATACAATGGCAGATGAGTTGATTTCCTTTCTTGAGCAAGTAGGGTACCATCCGTATAATATCCGAAACTACCGCCGACATATTGAAAGAATACGACATTTCATGAGTAAGCAGGACTTAATCAATTACACTGCCAATGAATGCGACCTATTTATCAGAAAGATTATCGGAAGCGGTGAATACAAAAGCTTAAGTCGAAATGACAAGGATGCAATTCGCTGTGCAAATATACTAATTGAGTATCAGGTGACAGGAATGATCTCATATAGGATCAAAGATAAACAAGAACTGCTTCATGGCCCAATAGGAAATGACATGCAGTCGTATTTAGATTACCGAAAATCTATAGCGATTTCATCTGCTACACTTTATGACACCCGTCTCTATCTCGGACGTTTCCAGAAATATCTAGATTCAGTTCGGAGAAATAATCTTGTAGAACTAACACAGCAGGACATTTTCGGCTTCATTAAAAGTATCAGCTATTCCACTAAGGCAACTATTCATTGCACGCTTTGTACATTAAGAGGATTCCTGAGATACCTTCATAGTGAAGGAATCCTTGCAATAGACTGGTCATATCTGGTTCCGAAAGATAATTATAAACAAGAAGCAAAGCTTCCAACAACTTATACAAAGGTAGAAATTAATCACATGTTGGAAGCAGTTGATCGCGGAAACCCAAAAGGAAAACGTGATTATGCCATGATGCTTCTAGCTGCCAGACTAGGGCTCCGCTCATCGGATATCTGTGGTCTGACGTTTGAAAATCTGCTTTGGTCACAGAATCTTATTGTTCTTGTCCAGGAAAAAACAAAAAAGCGGGTCGAACTACCGCTTCTTATAGAAGTCGGGAATTCCATCATTGACTATCTAAAATTTGGACGCCCAGAATCAGGCCTACCTTATGTGTTCCTGCACGCTAATCATGGTTTCCGTAAGCCTTGAATAATAGCTACCTTTCCGCCATCCTTGCCGATCTTTCCTACAATATATTCGGCCGCCCTTTGACCCTGTTCAGCAAAGTCTACCGTTATACGCCCGTCCAGCTTGCCACCGGCTTCTTTGACCGCGTCGACATTGATTCCA
This sequence comes from uncultured Pelotomaculum sp., assembly GCA_964543575.1. Classification (GTDB taxonomy): domain Bacteria; phylum Bacillota; class Desulfotomaculia; order Desulfotomaculales; family Pelotomaculaceae; genus Pelotomaculum_B. The sequence continues at coordinate 11,998 of CAZIYV010000077.1, read as the reverse complement.
GGGCCCAGGTTGACTACCTTGATTCCTTTTTTATTCGCGCTTACTACGCCGGGTACCAGATTATAAGGTTCTATTGGCGATATGATTAAGCCTTTATAGTCCTTGGCGGTCATGGCCTGAAGTGTCTCTAATTGTGATTTGGTATCTCCCTCGGTAGGAGCTGCCATTACCTCAACATTAACCCCCAATTCCTTGGCGGCACGTTCATAAGACTCTTTTAATGTCACCCAGTAAGGGTTGGCTAGGGTAATGACTAAAATGCCAATTTTTTCGCCTTTTTTGAGTTCAGGCAGGGGTTGCAACTGATCCATTAATACTTTTTCATTTTCTACCACTTTGGGGTCTGAGACCTGATTAGCCGTAGATTTGTTTTCGTTAACAACCTTGCTTTCATTGCTATTTCCGCCGCAACCAACCAGAGTCAACATAAAGATGACCAGCAGAAGAACAGTTAATATTCGTGTATTTTTTTTCACGCTAATCCTCCTAGTGTATGGTATTTCCGTGACCCGGGGCATTCTTAAGCCGCAACTCCGAAATAATTATTGCTGCCAGAATAATAATACCTATGGCTAATTGCTGACAATAAGAAGGTATGCTCAAAATAGTCAAGCCATTGCGCAACACTCCCAATAGCAGACAAGCCATAACTGTTCCGGTAATGCTTCCCATACCTCCTTTCATATCAGTACCACCCAGCACAACCGCAGCTATGGCGTCCAATTCGAACATCGAACCAGCCAGCGGTTCTGCGGTATTTAAACGGGCAGTGACAACCAAGCCACCTATGGCTGCTGTAACGCCGCAAATTGTGTAAATGATGAGCTTATACAACTTATGAGCGACTCCCGAGCGCCTCAAGGCTTCCTCATTGCCGCCCAGAGCCAGAGTGTAATAGCCTAATTTGGTTTTGTTTAGAACTAGGGCTCCCAGTAAGGCGATAAATAATGCTATCAACATCGGCGGGTTTAAGGGTCCAATATGACCATTGCCCCACCAGATAAATTCCTGAGGAAAACCATAAATAGGGATCCCCTTTGTAATGATCAAGGCAACACCTCTTGCCACTGCCATCGTGCCCAGGGTAACTATGAAGGCATTGAGATTGAGCCGGGAAATCAGTAAGCCATTGGTCATACCTACGAATGCTCCTGCAACGATTCCCCAAAAAACTGCCGTTCCGACAGAAGCACCTGCGTGCATGGCTACAGCCATACACACTCCGCTCAATGCCGTTACCGAACCAACTGACAAATCAATTCCTCCGGTACAAATGACAAAAGTCATCCCTACCGCGATGATAACCTGCAGGGCACTTTGATCCAGAATGTTGCGCCAATTGTCCCAGGTCATAAAAAATGGGGATGCCAAACTTAATAAGATTACCGTTATGAACAATACACACCCGAGCAAAATCTGCGAAAACTTTTGATCCCACAACAATAAGACTCTTCTAAATTGCTTCATCAGAATACACTCCTGCCGCGGTGTATACTCCTTTATCTGTTGCGCCCATGATTAGCCCCACGATTTGATTTGGCAGGCATTCTTTAGTTTTGCAAATAGCTGCAACCTTACCGTGACGCATCACACATATGCGGTTAGAGATCTCAAAAACCTGGTGCAGATTATGACTGATCACGATTACAGCCATACCTTCTTCGCGCAATTTCAGCAATAATTTGATCACTTTGGCAGATTCCTGTAGTCCCATAGCTGCGGTCGGCTCATCAAAAACGATCACCTTGCCCCCCTGGAAAATGGCTCTTGCTACCGCCACTCCCTGTCTCTGCCCGCCAGATAGGAACCCTACCGGCGTATTCAACGAGGGAATATTGATCTGCAGTCCTTCTAAAATTCTGCTAGCTTCTTTTTGCATCTCGCGCTTGTCTACCAAAAAACCTGCGTAAACCGGCTCCCTGCCTAAAAAGATATTGCTTGCCACATCGCGACAGTCAACCAGGGCGAGATCCTGGTACACCGTCGATATACCCAGGCTTATTGCTTTCCCCGGCGACAGGGAGTTGTAACTTTTATCTCCCACAATGATTTGTCCCTGATCGGCAGATAATACGCCCGCCAAAATCTTGATCAGGGTACTTTTCCCAGCGCCATTGTCCCCAACAATCGCTAGTATTTCACCGGAATAAATCTCCAGACAAACATTGCGTAAAGCATCAATATTGCCAAAGGCTTTGCTCATGTATGCAATTTTTACGGTTGGCTCTTTGCTTTGGTTAGACACAGTTAAATCTACATCCTATCAATTGCTCGAATTGATTACCGGCATTTTTGTTTTCATTCAGCAGAGAAAAAGCAAATGCATTCACAGATGCCTTATCATTAACCGCCTCGCAATCCGCAGTCAGCTTTCCCCACGTTCTGGCCCTTGTGGCCGTCTCTATACCTTGCTCGCTTTCCCTTTAGGTATCATTGTAGGGATGAACAGAAATTTGTTGCCTTTTTTTGAGCCTATACTTGAGTTCATTCGCCACATCCCTCCTCTTGCCAACGGGATTACATAAGAGTTCTACATTTTAAAATAGGAACCTAAAAACCATATTATTAAGATTGATACCGGTAGAAGCAAACCTTTTGCGGATTTTGAAATGTTTGGTGACACTTAAAATCAATTCCTTCTAAAGAAATTATTAATGAAAACTGAGCTTTTGGCCTTATTTACTCTGGATAGAGATTTTATGCTGAATTTTTTGGAATCGGCCTCAAATTCCACACTGATTTTGAAACACAAAATCGGCATTCTTTCTCTGGATTCGATTCAAGAAAAAATAGCCGGGTTTTTAGTTCATGATAAAAAACATGTTAATATCGCTAATGGTTCCAATGTGGTAATCCTTCCTTTTTCTAAAAAAGCCTGGGCTGAATACATGAATGTTTCCAGGACTTCTCTTTCCAGGGAATTAAGGATACTGGAGACAGAAGGGATTATCTCTTTTGATAAACAAATGATAGAAATCAAGGATTGGAATAGACTGGAGAAAATACTTTCACTATAAACAAAGGCCGATAAATATACCAATGGTTTTTTGTGTTTCAAATTCAAGGTAATAAAAAGTTCTTTAAATTGGCTGCCTTTGCCTTTCATTAATCAGTGGCCTATAAAGTAACCAATTCCTTGAAAACATTTTAAAGCTATGATACTATAAAAACTGAATATAGTTCAATATATTAATATTAATAGTTAAGTCACTATGGATTCCATTGAATAAGTTCCATGCGCCCATATGAGGAGCCTACAATATTAAAACCCTGAAGGATGATAAGTATGTCTGGTAAGTCATTTCAAATATACTATCGGCGATTTGAATGTTATTCAGTTTATGAGATTCAGACGGTAAGGAGGTAAGCAACTGCTACAAAATAGATAAATAAAACTGAACATATATAAGTAAACCAATGTACAGATAAACCATTGACACGAACACATGTTTTGTTAAAATAATGGTAAGGAGTGGTGTCAATGGATAAATTTATTAACATACCATCAGGTTTCAAGGTTCTTAAAAACATGCCAAGTATTGAAGTTTTTTTGGAGGTGGCCGCCGTTGAAGACCACAGTTAGAGGCGTCATCCTCCATCTCACAGAGGAAAACAGATCCTTCCTTGATGACTTAATGACCCGCTTTTGCACCGCCGTGCGCTGGTCATATAAGAGGCTCCTTGATGGGTGGAAATTGCAGAACATAAGGTTGGCCGCCGCCGAGAGATTCAATCTGAATTCCCGCCAGGCCAACGACGCAGTGTACAACGCCCAGACTACGATAAAATCACAAAAAGAACTGGTCAAATTAAACCACAGTAATGCCATAAAGAAACTAGAACACACCAATAGCCGCTTAAAAAAAGCCCGGTCAAAAAAGAAAATAGCAAATCTGAACAGAAAGCTAGACAAAGAGGCGCGCCGCCTGGCAAAATTACAAAAGCACATAGAAAACGATACTATCCCACCAGTCATATTCGGCGGCAAAAAGCTCTTTATAGAACGATGCAAGGGCAATATCACCCGTGAAGAGTGGCAGGAAGCCCGGAGCAACCACTACCTCTCCAGGGGTGACAAGACCAAAGGCGGAAATCTGAACACCAGACTGTATACAAAAGACGGCAGTATCTATCTGGAGATAGCCGCCGAACCGTTAGAAACAGGCAAAGCTATCAGGTATAACCGGATCCGTGTTCCCGTCTACCTGGCCCACAAACCCTCCCAAAAGACCGGACGAATCAACGGGCGTAATTATCGGCAGATGGTGTTGAATTACCTCAAGACCGGCCACGCCTACCAGGTAGAAATCATCCGGAAGAACGGACGCTATTACATTTACGTTACCATTGAAGAAGAAATACCCCAAGCTTACACTGCCCGTAACGGACAAAGGAAAGGGGACACACCTCCAATAGCAGAAAGGGGACACACCTCCTGCAGAGGAATGTCCCCGATGGAATGTCCCCAATATATAGGAATAGACACCAACCCCAGCGGTTTGGGCATAACCCGTGCAGATTGCCTGGGACAGTACAGAGAAAGCATGTGGCTACCACAAGGAGAATGGACATACGCCCGAAGTAACCGGCGGGATAACCTGATTGGAGAGACCGCAGCCTTCGTGGTAGAACTGGCAAAACAGTCAAACAGTACCCTGGCCGTAGAAGATCTAACCTTTAAAGACGACAAGTCAGTGACAGCAAAATTCAACAGGATGAGCCACAGCTTTGTCTGGTCAAACTTTTTAGAAAAAGTAGAGCGCAGGGCTGTCAGGGCCGGAGTGCCGCTGGTCAAGATAAAACCACCGTTCACATCCACCATTGGTATTTTAAAATACCAGCAACAGTACGGCATATCAAACCATGAATCAGCCAGTTACGTAATTGCCAGACGGGCTTTAGGATACAGCGTAGAAAAAGTGCCGAAACCCTTAATTAACAGGTTTATCAAAGAAAAAGAGAGCTTTTCAAGACTCTCCAACTGGAAGCAGTGGAGCGTAGTTAAGAAGGCAATAATATCGGTCATTAAAAAACAGAACAAACAGGAGGTGCAAAGCCTGGTTTCCTGGCAGCATTACAGAAAGCAACTGTTGAGCTAAGGTAAACCCTTTGCCATAGAGTTTGCGGGAATATGGCACGGTACACGTAGTGAAAGGCCGTCGCCGTATAATCAAGAACCCAGGCGGTGGGTAACACCCCCTTCCGGGCAGGACGAATAGCCGAAAGGCTGACAGCGGCATAAGCCACCCGGAATGTAGGCGAAAGCTTACAGCTCAGCAGTTGAATCCTGTGACACTGCCTCCCGTTAGTCGGCGGGAGAGAAAGTTAATAAATCTGGATTATTATAAATAAATCAGATTTGTTTAGCTTTCAGAAACCAGGCTCTCTTAATGTTACCGGAAAGTGTTTACAAAAAGCTAACAGAACCTGAATCGGTAGCGCTGGTTGGCGTTACCAGCCGGACTGGCCAGGGCAGCAACAGCCCGCTGGAAGTACTGCTCAAACAGGGCTACCAGGGGCGGGTTTACCCGGTCAATCCAAAGGGTGGAGAAATTCTGGGCCAGCGTGTCTACACCTCTTTGTTGGACATACCGAAAATACCAGATCTTGCGGTTATTTGCGCGCCGCGTGACGCGGTGATTGAGCTTTTCGGCCAGTGCGCCGCCAAAGGGGTCAAAATTGTAATTATCACTGCCCAGGGCTTTTTTGACGGGGATGAGCAGGGCAGATTAATGCAACATGAACTCTCTGAATTGGCTGCTAAAAACAATATCCGGGTTCTGGGGCCGAACACCCTGGGGATTATAAACAACTACCATAATTTCTGCACTTCGTTCATGGATTTTGTCAACCCTGTAAAACCAATCGGGATAATCTGCCAAACCGGCACCTTCTATTTAGGCGCCTCTCAAATATGCACCGGCTCCGGCATCATAGTCGATTCCGGCAATACCACAGATATCAGCGTCACTGATGTGATCGGCCACCTGGCGCGGGATCCCCGCCTTAAAGTGATCAATATCCATATGGAGAGCCTGCGCGACGGGTCCAGGTTCATAGAGGAGGCCAGGGACGCTGTGGCCTTAAAACCGGTGATTATCTATAAGACTGGAGTCAGCCCCGCTGGTTCACTGGCAGCAAGCTCACATACTGGTTCGCTGGCCGGTGAGGACAGGGTTTTTGACGCCGCTTTTAAGCAGTGCGGCTTGCTGCGGGCGGTGGATACTGAGGAAATCGGCGACCTGAATAAAATGTTCTGCACCTTTAACGGGATTAATGGCAACCGGGTCGGCATAATTTCAATCTCCGGCGGCGCCGGAGTATGGACTGTGGATGCCTGCACCCGCTTCGGCCTGGAAATTGCCACACTCAGCCAGTCCACCCTTGAGCAGATGGGTGAGTTGTTTCCCGATTGGGCGCATTGCGCCAACCCGATGGATATTTGGCCGGCCAGTATGTCTCAAGGCTACCAGCACTGCTTCCGTCGCGCTTTGGAATCCTATATGGAAGACCCGGGGGTAGACGCGGTAATTTGTATGACTGGATCATTCCTGGCCCTGGAGGGGGACTTTTTAGATGTCACCGGGATCATCAGGGACATTGCCGTCAGATATCCGGAAAAGCCAGTGGCCGTTACCTCCTGGGGCTATAACTACCGCTATTATGAAGAGGAAATTGAAAAAGACAACACGGTAGTGTATTACGTTTCAGTAGACCGCGCTGCCAGAGCGCTCGCAGCGCTGTATAAGTATCACCACCAGATCAAGCATAAAGAACGCGGGCCGGTAATACTCCCTGTGCATCCGGGGCAAAGCGAGGCTGCCGGGATTCTCGCCGGCAAAACAGGCAATTTGTCTCAAGCTGATGCCCTTAGATTACTGGAAACCTGCGGCATTGCCACTGCCCGCTGGGGCCAGGCGCGGGACCATGCGGAGGCCGCAGCGCTGGCCGCCCGGATCGGCTACCCCATCACGATGAAAATATTAAGCGAGGATATCATTCATAAATCGGATGTGGGCGGGGTGCGGCTCAATATTCGAAACGCACAGGAACTGGAAGAGGCCTTTACTGCTATGCACACGGAAATAGCCCAAAAACAACCTGGCGCGCGCCTGGACGGGGTGATTATCCAGGAGCACCTATCCAAAGGGATTGAACTGCTGCTGGGCGGCAAGAAGGACCCAGCGTTTGGGCCGGTGTTGGCTTTTGGCGCCGGGGGAGTCTTCACAGAGATATTAAATGACGTTTCTCTGCGAATTCCGCCCTTGAGCAGGAAAGAGATCAAGGCAATGATAGAAGAAACAAAAACAAGTAAAATACTTGCCGGGGCCAGGGGTACTACTGCTGTGAATATGGAATTGCTGATCGATTGCCTGGCCAATTTATCAAAGTTATTTGTGGCGAATCCGGCCATCTCGGAAATAGATCTGAACCCTTTGCTGGCCTGTGCAGACCGGGTAGTAGCGCTGGATGTCAGAGTAATCCTGGGTGATTAGCGGGAGCTAGCTGAAAAAGATGCTGGACGTCAATATGTCAGGTAACTTTTGAGTCAAAAGAATTAAAAAGATTTGGGTGTTTATATGCGTAACAAGATAAATAAAAGTGACTTGATAATGAAAGCCGCTTTAGAGATTTTTGCCAATAAGAATTTTAAAGATGTCACTATTTCTGAGATAGCCGAGCAGGCAGGCGTAGCGGTGGGCACTGTCTATGAATACTTCAATAACAAAGAAGACCTGTACTTCAGCATCCCTCAAAAGACATCGGAACATTTCAATGAACAGCTCAGGCTGCATTTGGAGGGGCTCTACAGCCCTGTTGAAAAAATAAGGAAATTCATCTGGTTCTACCTGTATTACTTTGAGAATCATCCAATCTACACTGAGCTTCTCCTGATGGAGCTGAGGGTTAATAAAAATTTCTTCAACACAGGACATCACCGTGGGCTCAGTGACGGTACTACTGAGATCTTTAAACTAATTGAGGAAGGCCAGCAGCAAGGGGAAATCAGGAATGACATCAGTCCCTATCTCATCCGGCATTTAATTTTGGGCGTGCTTGAGCACATAACCACTTATTGGGTGCTTAAAGGAAAGAAAAGTGATCTGGTTTCATCCAGTAAAGACACCGCAGAACTGGTATTGTCAGGTATTACCCTTAAGCTGGAGACAGACTGTTCAATCCTAATATAGCTGTCTCTAACACATTCATCTGTTGACTTAGTTTTTCACAAGCCTCTGTGGCTTCTTTTTGGCTGTGCTCCCTTTTTTCGATGGTGCGTGTGAGAACAAGCCGGGTGCCTTCAATGGCGGAATTAAATTTCTTTTCAAACAGGTTCTTAAAACCGTTGGCGCTCTTGATTATTCTATCGTTATAGTCGGTTCTGAGCCGCCCGCAATTTCGGTCAAGTTCCCGCTCTATTTTTTTCCTCATTTCACTCATGATCATAGGGCCGGAAAGGAATTTTGGCAGGATAAGCGCATAAAGTTTTATGGCGTCCGGGACAAGCATGGATTGTTGCTCTCCAAAAATGTAGTACAAGCTGGTTTCGTCTGTCAGGGCTTCAATTTTTGTAAAACCCTCTAGCTTTAGATCGAAGATTTCCGCAGATTGTCTTAAAAGTTCACCGACTGCGCGGTTTGTTCTGTTAGTGAAACGTGACACCACTTTATTAAAAGTGTCTCTGATCTTTTTTTCCACTTCGGGGCGCCACGCTTCAAAGGCAGCTTTAATTCTATCTTCTATATATTTTTCGATATAACTCATCAATTCCCGGCCGGATAGATCTTTCTCTTGGTATATTTGGTCGATCTCCTTGGTCAAAGTATCATTAGCACTTTTCTGAAACCTGGTTATTTCCAGTTCCAACTCGTGGTAAACCTTATTCATCTCCCCCTTGAAAATATAGCTGTTGTCCTCCTGCTCCTGCCGCAGTTCCTTGACCATTTCGTCAAAAAGGAAGGTCTTTGCTTTCAGTTCCTCTATTGGAATACCTAATGTCTTTATTTCCAGTTCCAATCCTAACCTCAGCTCATAAGCGGCATTCCTGCTTTTATTGCATGCCGCGCTGATGGCCGCAAGGCCTTTCCCAGACAGCAGGAAATTTTCCAGAGCATCTGTGAATACTGGAAAATTACTGGCTTTTAGTTTATGTGCATCGTGTTCAATCTTTCCTTCCAGGGCCAGTTTAGCTGAAAGAGGATAAATATTCACATCAGCATAGCCGGCTCTTTCGATTAGAGCTTTTCTGGAAAACTCAAGAGCTTTTTGCCTGTCTTTTTCAGACAGGTAATCTATCTTATTTAAAACAAAAAAGGTTTTGGCTGAGTACCGGAAAATATCCTTCAGGAAATCTATTTCTGACTGGCTTATCGGCTGGTCGGACGATAAAAGGAATATAGCCGCATCAACTTTGGGCAGGTAATTATATGTTTCATCTGTATTGTTTTGGTAAATTGAGCCGACACCGGGAGTGTCAATTAAAATAAGTCCTTCTTTTAAATATGGCGAGGGGTGCTCCAGCAGCACTTGTTTTACTTTTTTTTCGTTGCCGGGGTTTCCCGCTTCTGTAACATAATCAAGCAATTCATCCGAAGCAATCATTTTGCTGTCGCCATTTATAAAATTAACTGCAATTCTAATTTCCTGGCCGAACCGGATTAGGGTAACTATTGAAGTTAGAGGCAAGACATCAGTAGGTAAAATATCAGAACCCAGAAATGCGTTTAAGAAAGTGGTTTTGCCCCTTTTAAATTCGCCCAGAACAACCAGATTAAAGTGGTTCTGCAAAAGCTTGTGTTTTATATCAGACAGGTATTCAGACAGATCAGCGGCTTCCCTTTTGCTGGCGACACTTTCGAGTAATTCCAAATTTTTTATGACTTCTGTTTTCAGATCACCGTAACCATTATCCATTTTTTACTCTGTCCCCTTTGCAATAAAAAACTCCCACCAATAGATATACCACTGGTAGGAGCTATCAGCTAAAAGCATATGGCGAGCCCCATCGCCCTGTTATTTAATAAATTATATGGGGGAGATCTTACAAAGTCAAGAGGCCACTGGTTCGGAAAAAGTCGCCGTCCGTCCAGCGCTGCGCTGGACTCCTCTGGATATTACCAGGCTTGGGTCCTTCCAGTTCGGAAGCCAGTAATCATTTTTCACCAGGGGAAAATCGTCCAGACCTTTAAAACAGACTATTACCGGCAGCCAGAGGGCCGCCCTTCATTGCCAGTGTAATCGGCCCATGTACAATAGTCCGGTATATTTCATCCCATGAACGCTTTCTATACACCAGTTTTGGCAGGGCGCCCTGGTTATACGGAGCGTCCAGCAAAAGCACCGGGATCCCGGCTGAACTCACCTCAACGCCAATCTCCAGGGTGTCTTCCACCAGCACTTTTAAATTCCTTGTCAGGCAGGATTCTTTTTTATCATGGCTGCCCAGGAGAAGCAGCTCATCATAAGGCAACCCGTGTTTTTTAAGCCACCCCTGCGTCTCTTCCCGATAGCTTTTATTCCTGGCTGTGATGATACATATCTCATGGTGCTGCTTGATCCTGCCGAGATTATATGCAGCGCCTGTCATTGGCTCAGGCGACTTCATCAGGTAGCGTCCCCTGCGTTCAAGAAATAAATTGAGGTCTCTCTGGCTGATCCCGTAGGTCTTTCGTATGTCAAAAAGATGAATTTCCTCTAACTGTTTGCTTTTATTGAAAAAATTATTTAACTCAGCCACCCAGAGGGGCAGGCTGTTGGCCAGTACCCCGTCAATATCCACACCTATTTTCATGATAGTCCTCCCATGTGTGCAAAGCATTACATACCATTATATTCTCTTGAGTCTTTTGAATTCCTCTCCCCTGTTTTTTCCTTCCGGCAAACTAAAAAAAATAGCCCTTGCGGGCCGTTGACTGAAAGTGTTGATGTCTAATGGGAAAATATAGTGTTTCCTATCATTTTGCTTACGGGCCTTTCCCGCAGCCATGTGCTTTCAGATTTGGTGGCGAAGAAGTATAAGGATCCGTTAGATGGATCCGAGCCTCCCAGGGCTTCTCTGGCGGCTAATTTGGCCTCTTCGCTGGCCGGCTTGTTAATCCAGCCGTTTTCTACCGGCTGAAACTGAAAAACCCCGTTTCCTGTTTGATAAATTACATCTTTAATTGATTTTGGGAAACCGGGAGTGATCACCCGGTTCAAAACTACAGCCCCGACCGCGACTTTCCCCTCATATGGTTCACTGTCGGCCTCGGCGGTAATTAGCCTGGCCAGCAGGTCAACCTCGTCCGGGGATGGTCTTATGAAATTAAGACCCCTGTTTGCCAGAGGCGCGGGCTGCTGGGCAGGGATGCCACCGCCGGAACCAGGTATAAAAAGAGGCATCCCGGAATAAATGTCAGTATTTTTCATGTTGTTGGCCGACATTATTTCCTGGTAGCTTAAATCGTATTTTAGCGCGATCTGGTAAAGGTTGTCACCGGGCTGTATAAAATAGACAGAGCCAGAGGCAACGGGGCTTTCGTCAGGCGGGTCTCCGGTTTGGCCGGCGCCGTCCGTAGTGGCACCGTCACTGGGCTGACCGTCTCCCGGTCTCTCAGTACCGGTCTGACTGCCAGCGTCAGTTGGATTGTCCGCCGCATAAGCCTGGCCGGTGTTTTCAACGTTACCGGAATCTCCTTCCGGAATGTTTAGTTCCTGGCCGGGGAAAATCAAGTTATCCTCGATCCCGTTGGCCTCTATCAGGGAATCAACGGTAACACCGTAACTTTGGCTGATTGAATACAAACATTCATCGGGCAATACGGTGTGTGTAGCGGCGTGCGCCATGCTGGGAAGTGCCAGGGCAACTGTGAGGGCAAAAAAGCAAAAAAGCAAACGGGTACCCAAAGACATGGAATCCCTCCTTTAGCCTCCGAGGTTAGCTGATGGGTTCGGGTTGAGGGTACCCTACCATTTCAGTCGTCGGTCGTCGGGCAGCGGTCGTCAGTATTAAGTTGGA
>CAZIYV010000076.1:0-15518 GCA_964543575.1 uncultured Pelotomaculum sp. | reverse complement strand
TGAAAGATGCCTTTATGAGTTAGGTTTTGGACGTGGGATCTGAGACTTGGGACGTGAAAAAAAGAAGGCGTAGGTCATAGGACGGAGTGAGACAAGGGGACGGTTCTGTTGTCTCATTCAAACAAGTCGTAAGGCGTAGGACGTAAGTAAAAAAAGGCGTAAGCTATAAGGCGTAAGGCGTAGGTATGCATGAAAATCTCATGGGTCAAATACTCAAGAGGAATACAGGATATACCTATAGCCTACGACATACGACCTACGACCTACGACTTGTCAGATGTTTGAATCAGAAGGTGACATTACTAGTGAAGTGGCTCGAGATTACCGTGCGGACTCCTATCGCAGGAGTGGAGCCGGTTTCGGAAATACTGATAGATATAGGAACTGGCGGGGTTGTAATTGAAGATCCCGCCGTTATTCTTGAATATGCTGCCAGGACCCATCCTGAGGAATGGGCGGTACCTGAAGCGGCGGCGGATGATCTGGCCCTGGTAAAAGCTTACCTGCCGGTTGAAGAAGGGCTGACGGACAGGGTTGCAGGATTAACAAACGCCCTCAGTCTCCTTGCTTTAAGCCCGGCGCCTGAAATAATTACCCGCGAAGTACTGGATGAAGACTGGTCTGATTCCTGGAAAGCGTATTATAAGCCCATTCATGTGGGCAGGCGCCTGGTCATCAAACCTTCCTGGGAGAAGTATCATGCGCATGAAGAGGAACTGATCATAGAAATCGATCCTGGCATGGCCTTCGGCTGTGGCACTCACGCCACAACATCTCTTTGCCTGGGACTGCTTGAAGAATACATACGGCCTGGCATGGCGGTATATGATATTGGCACCGGGTCAGGTATCCTGGCGGCAGCGGCGGCTTTACTCGGGGCGAGCCGGGTGGTGGCTGTTGATATTGATCCTGTTGCCTGCCGGACAGCCTGTGAAAACGCAGAGAGAAATAAAGTAACAGGCCAGGTCGAGGTAGTACAAGGCGACCTGCTGAAGCTGTTGGAAACAGGGGCGGATTTGATTGTGGCCAATATTATCGCCAATGTCATTATCGATCTGGCTCCGCAAGCGGCGGGAGCGCTGAAACCTGGTGGGATATTTGTGGCCTCGGGCATTATCAGTGAAAGGGCGGCGGAGGTCATTGCAGCATTTACCGCTGCCGGTCTGACAGTTGAAGAACAGCTGGCAGAAGGTCCCTGGGTGGCGCTGGTAGGGAAAAAACAGAAAATGTAAGATCAGCCTTAACATATTAATGCATGGACAGGATGGTGCAGATGCCTTACGTTAATATTAAAATAACAAAAGAAGGGGTCACTGCCGAGAAAAAAGCCCAGCTTATCCAGGGGGTCACCAGTCTGCTTGCCGATCTGTTAGGCAAAAACCCGCAAACCACAGTTGTTGTAATTGATGAAGTTGACACGGATAATTGGGGTATAGGCGGAGAAACTGTTACCGTCCGCAGACGAAATGAGCAATGACCGCGCTTAAAAACAACAGCCCCCGTATTTTTGCTGTACCTGAACAAATCAAGGACGGCCTGGTTGTCATAACAGGACCGGATGTTGGGCATCTATCCAGGGTGCTCCGTCTTGGGGCGGGCGATGTTATCAATGTGCTGGACGGCAGGGGCAAATCCTATGAGGCAGCCATAGAGCTTCTTCGCAAGGGTGAGATTGTCTGCCGCATAGTGGCAGAACTGCCCGCGCCGGCAAGACCTCCTCTCAGGGTTACCCTTGTGCAGGGCTTGCCCAAGGGAGACAAAATGGATTTTGTCATTCAGAAAGGAACTGAACTGGGCGTTAGCCGCGTGATTCCGCTTATTTGCCGGCGGACGGTGGTTAAACTGGAAGGTAACAGCGGCAATAAAAAGCAGGAGCGCTGGCAGCGGATAGCCTGTGAGGCGGCCAGCCAATGCGGTCGGCCGGATATTCCAGAGGTGGACGAGCCTGCGGACTGGAGCGCGGTTTTGGCCAACCTGCCGGGGCATGCCATAGCTCTGATTCCCTGGGAAGAAGAAAACACCCTGTCATTAAAAGATATCCTGCGAGAAAAAAACTCCAGCCAAGATATATATATTTTTATCGGCCCCGAGGGGGGTTTTGCCAGGGAGGAAATTGCACGGGCCATGGAGCATGGCGTCCGCCCGGTCACCCTGGGCCCGCGGATTTTGCGAACGGAGACTGCCGGCCTGGCGGTTTTAACAATGATCCTCTATCAGTGGGGGGATCTCGGAGGGGAATTGCATGGCTGAAAAGAGGGTGGCTGTTTATACCCTGGGATGCAAGGTTAACCAGTACGAATCTGCCCTGCTGTCAGGTCTTTTCAGTGAGCGGGGCTATGAAGTGGTTGATTTTGAAGATACCGCTGATGTTTATGTCATTAACACCTGCACCGTTACCCATCTGGGAGACCGCAAATCCAGGCAGCTCATCCGCCGCGCGGTAAGAGCCAATCCTGCGGCGGTCATCGCAGTGACAGGCTGTTACGCCCAAACCTCTCCCGGAGAGCTCACAGAAATACCCGGAGTCGATCTGGTTATAGGCACCAGGGACAGGGCCAGGCTGGTCGATCTCGTGGAAACCACAGCCAAAGGGCATTGCCCGGTAAACGCGGTAAGTGAATACGCGCCAGGCGACGAGTTTGAGGAAATATCCGCCATGCCCTTGCAGGGAAGGGTACGCGCATATCTAAAAGTCCAGGATGGCTGCAGCAACTTTTGTACATATTGTATCGTGCCTTACGCCAGAGGCCCGCTGCGCAGCAGGCAGCCGGGCAGGATTATTGAAGCGGCCGGGAAAATGGTGGAGGCGGGGTTTAAGGAAATCGTCATTACCGGTATCCAAACCGGGGCATATGGGAAAGATCTGGATAGAGAATTCACCCTGGCCGGCCTTGTGGGCGGCCTGTCAGATATTCCCGGACTGCGCAGGCTGCGCCTGGGCTCTATCGAGCCGCATGATATAACCCCTGAATTAATGGAAGCTTTTTCAGAATCACCAATATTCTGCCGGCACCTGCACATTCCCCTGCAGAGCGGAGACGACCAGATTCTCAGTAAGATGGGGCGGCGTTACACCACCTTTGAATATCTACGGCTGGTGGATGTTTTGAGGGAAAATATGCCTGGACTTGGTCTGACCACGGATGTAATGGTGGGCTTTCCCGGCGAAACCGGCGAAAATTTTCTAAATACGTGCCGGATGATCGAAAAAGTCTCTTTCAGCGGCCTGCACGTATTTAAGTTCTCACCCCGCCAGGGTACGCCTGCCGCTTCATTTGAGGGGCGTGTTGACTCCAAAACAATGGATGAGCGCAGCCGCAAACTGATCCAGCTTGGCAGGAAGCTGTCAGCACAGTTCGCCTCACAGCACCTGGGCCAGGTGCTGGACGTTTTGGCCGAACAAGCTTATAAAGACGGAAGCAATCTGTATGAAGGGCTGACCTGTGACTACACCAGGGTCGTGTTTCCCGGTGGCGATGATTTAAAGGGACAGGTTGTTCAGGTAAAGGCTGAGAAACTAAAGGGAGGCCTCCTGGAAGGCAGAATTATTGCACCATAAGTTGCAGGATTTGCCGCTGAGATGTTGAATTAATAGCATAGAAAACTTGTTATTAGCGCGGGAGGAGGTGGAAAATTGCAAGATTGCTTATTCTGTAAAATAGTTAAAAAGGAAATACCGGCCCAAATTGTCAGCGAAGATGAAAATATTCTGGTTTTTAAGGATGTCAATCCGCAAGCACCTGTCCACCTGCTGCTGATTCCCAAGAAACATATTTCTTCACTGCTGGAACTTCACGAGGATGATACCGATCTGGCGGGCAAAATTCAGCTGACCGCGGCGCGCATGGCCAGAGAAATGGGACTTGCCGAAACCGGCTTCCGGCTGGTGTGCAACTGCGGCCGTGATTCAGGGCAGCTTGTTTTTCATATCCATTATCACCTCCTGGCCGGCAGGGCGATGAATTGGCCCCCGGGTTAAGGTAAAACATGGATTCACATAAGCTGCCTGCAAATGAGCTCGTAAAGAGTGCAGTTGACTCAGTGCTTTGTACTGTTGTATAATTATAAAGTATTTTTTCACATCCTTTTGTCTTTCAATAGATAAAGTATCGTTTTATGGTTATGCGGAGGGAGGGAAAGTATAGTGGCGGAAGTAAAAGTTGGCAAAAATGAAACACTTGACAGTGCCCTCCGGCGGTTTAAGCGTACCTGTCAAAAAGCTGGTGTGATGGCTGAGGCCAGAAAGCATGAGCACTACGAAAAACCCAGCGTTCGCAGGAAGAAAAAATCGGAAGCGGCCAGAAAAAGGAGATTCCATTAAAAACTGACCAAAACAAATGCTTGGCAAAACAGCCAAGCATTTTTTATTTACCTAGTGTACCGGGTACCTAAGTTATTAAGTTATGCCTTTTAAGCATATCAAGTATCGCTACATCTGACACTTCTATATTATCAACCTATAGCTTTAATCGTGTAATTTTGTAATTTAACTTTAAAGCTTCTTCAGCATAGGCTTGCTTGTACATGGTCAAGTTTCTTTTCCTTGCACCTTTTTTGATTAGATTGAATTCCTGCTCGTTTACTCCGGTCGCCAGTAAAATATCATCCAGTTTTTTCAGACCAATCTTTTTTTCCTCTCTTTTCACAGTAGACTGGCTTTCCAAAATATCACCGATAATATTTATGCTTTCGTAATCCCCGCTTTCCTTATCAGACATAAACTCTATATATTCCTTCACGCTGGTTTTCCTATTTTCGCTCAGTATGTCCAATATTAGATTGGTGTCCACCCAGTCGTCTTTATTCTCACGATAAAAGCTATCACTACTCCACCTATACTCCTCAACCCACTTGCAGATACCGGCCCTAACCGGGTTCTGGTGAAGGTATCGAACTAACGATAGTATATATCTCTCTTCACTTACGGGAATAGCTTTGTACCGACCCTGAAACACATGGCCTGTATGAACGTGTTCACGGTTATAATACTTGCTGTACCGCAGATTAAGCCTGTGCATAACGGACTGTAGTGGTTCCGTGGAAGTTTTTAATACGAGGTGATAATGGTTTCCCATGATAACAAACCCGTAAACATGACATCCTGTGATCCCGCATAAAAGACAAAATTGTCCGATTAAATAATCCTTATCCATATCGTCACTGAAGATATATTCACGATTATTTCCACGCTGTATCACGTGGTAAATTCCGCCATCTTCTTCCAATCTGGGTTTCCGTCCCATAAAAGAGACACCTCCTGCCTTATTTTAACAGGAAGTGTCTTTAAACTCAATAACTTAATAACTTAGGTACCCGGTACCGTTAACGCAAGTGTTCATCATCCTGGATATGCTCTTGGTTTCCTGGCAGACCACCCAGAACAGGCAGTTTTCTTCTGATGCGGTGAAGTGGTCGCCGGTCTGCTCAAAGTTTACCGCGTAGCAGCCGCCGGTGCATTTCCTGGAGCACCCTTTGCAGTGGTGTGGCTGGCGGGAGATCGGGTTTTGAAACGGCTCCAGCATTCCAACATCGATCTTGTCATTGATATTGCCGATTATATATTTACCACCTTCATCCGTTAAGCCAAGCATCTTTGAGCACGGGCTCACATCACCGTCAGGCGCTATGGCCAGAGAAGTGCAGCCGGCCCGGCAGCCCCAGCCGCTGTACTCATTTTCGTCCTTCTCAAATTCCTCTATATATATTTGAACACCCTGGCGTTTTAAATCATGGTAGTCCTGAAGTATTTTAACCAGGTTCAGGCCGTATTGTTCTATTTGCTCTTTGCTCCAGCAAATAGCGCCCTGAGCCGGGGCGATAATAAACTGGTTGATGCCCAGGTCCACCAGCTGTTTGAAATCTTCCCTCATATCCCCTATCGCTTCGGTGCTGACAGTCATCCTCGCGCCCAGCCAGGGCTGATAATTCTTGATCAACGGAACCAAACCGGCTATTTTTTGCCAGGTGCCCTCCCCGCTTTTCGTTCTTCTATAGCGGTCATGGTTTTCCTGCCCCCCGTCAACACTGAGCAGCATGTTAATTCTATTCTGAGCGAAATACTCCAGGATCGTCTCGTTGAGCAGGGTCCCGTTGGTTGTGACAGACCAGGTGACCATCACATTGCGCTTGCTGGCCGCTTCATGGGCATAGGGGACTATCTGCTTAATTAAATCAAATTCGAGGAGCGGTTCGCCGCCTATTAAGGTAATGTTGACACTGGGGAAGGCCGCCCGCTCCATCAACAGACCGATTGCCCTTTTTGCCGTGGCGAAGGACATTCTTTCATGCTGGTTCTTTTCCCGGATGAAGCAGTAGGCGCAGGTCAGGTTGCAGTTAAAGGTCAGGTTTAATTCTATAGCGGCCAGGCCGAGCCGGCCCATGGCTGATTCTTTTTCCACCAGTCCTGCCAGCTTTTCAGCCTCGTCTGGACTAATCAGGTATTTTTTCTGTATTGCCGTAATAAGAACCCTGGGGGAGCAGCCAGGGTTCAATCTGGTCTGCTCCCCTATGAAATTAACTATCTCATTTACCAGGGAATCCTGTTTCATTTTTTCCATAACCTATTCCTTTTTGTCATCTTCATTTTTGCCTTCTGGCTTAACTGAAAATTCCAAGGGTGACAATGGCGGGTTTTGTTGTGTCTGTTGTTGAGGTCTTGGCGGTCCGGCTAACCCTATAAACTGCTGCCCGGGACAGGTAAAGCCTCCTAAAGCGCCGCACTGGGAACCACCGCCGCCTCCAGGCGCGATGCCGAAGAACTGCTGACCGCCGCAGGTGAAACCTCCTACCACGCCGCACTGGGAACCACCGAAGGTAAAGGGCCTGCAGCCGAACTGGAAGGGTCCACAGGGCTGCCCGAACTGGAAGGGACCGCATGGTTGGCCGAACTGGAAGGGACCGCAGGGCTGCCCGAATTGGAAAGGTCCACAAGGCTGGCCGAACTGGAAGGGGCCGCAGGCGAAGAACGGGCATGCACCGCCGCCGCCGCCGGATGGAAAACTGGGCACGTAGCTGCCCGGGCAGGCAAATCTAAAGTTACAGGTGTCCGGCGGCCTGCAGATATAGCTGCGGGAGCAGGTGAAGCCGGGGAAGGCGGTGCATGCTATTTCAGATTTGAACCCATCCTGCTCATATTGACTGGCCATCGGGTATCCTTGATTCTGTGGCCCAACAAAGCCGAAGAACTGTGCGCCGGTGCAGGCAAAGCCGCCTAAAACGCCGCACTGGGAACCGCCGCCGCCAGGCACGAAACTGCCCGGACAAGAGAAATTAAAGGTGCAGGTGTCGGGCGGCCTGCAGATATAGCTCTGGCTGCAGGTGAAGCCGGGGAAGGCGGTACAGGCGATATTGGCTTTTACACTGTCTCTAAGTTTGCCGGCGATCTCGTCCATGTTTTCTTTAGTTAAGGTTTGAGCCGGGGCCTCCCAGACAATATAAACAGCCTGCACCGGTATATTCCCTATTCCCTCATCGCTCTCCAGCCGCAGGTATTGCTGGCTTACCGCCAACACGGTACCTGATATCTTTCTCCCGTTAACCAGTTCAACAACAATCTTTTTACCTTGATTGGCTAATAATTGATCAAGCAACTTGATAACACCCTTTCATTGGTTATTTTATCCTTATGTAAGGTATGTTTGAGCCGGCAGGTTTGTTAATTTCCACCTGACGAAAACCATTTTTTTAAGTCCGCACTGCAAGTATTGGCTCTCTTTCCATTTAATAGTAATGTATCTTTCGCTGGGAACATAAAATGTTGCAAGGAGGGGATTTTTTATGTCCTGGAGTGATTACAAAAAGAAGATAAAAAGACAGGTTTCCGATTTTCTTGAGATCCCGGGGGATGTGATGCTGGACCTGCCAAAAATTGTTCTGGTCGGCAATATAAAAATATTTATCGAAAATCACAGGGGCATTATTGAATATACCACGGAGAAAGTCAGGGTCAACGTTATGGAAGATGAAGTGGCCATCACGGGTGAAAACCTGCTGCTGCGCAACGTGCTTCCCGACGAACTGTGCGTGGAAGGGAAAATAAAGTCAATAAGCTTTCTGTAAAGAATGAAGGGACAGGCAAGGAGGGCTGTTTATGCTTTTATTTAAACTCATATCTTACCTGCAGGGCTATCTGGTGATTTTGGTTACCGGCGCCGCGCCGGAGAAGTTTGTAAACATGTCCGCCGGCAGGGGGATTTACCTCTGGGATATTACCAGGGTAAGTGACAGCGCGGTTGTTATGAAAGTTCATTTGAGCGCGGTAAAAGCCCTGCGGCATATTGCCCGGAGGACCCGCTGCCGGTTCAGAATAAAAAGGCGTGTTGGAGTTCCTTTTTATTTTGTCTGGCTTAAACAAAGGAAGTCACTGGCGCTGGGGGCTGTCTTTTTCGTGGCCGCGCTTTATTTTTTCTCCTCCTTTGTATGGTTTATTGAGGTCAGGGGAAACGACAGGATCGCCGTTAATGAAATCCTGCAGGCGGCGTCAGAAGCGGGACTGAGCAGGGGAACTCCGAAATGGCAGATTGACCCTAACAGGGTGGAGGCTAATATAGGAGAAAGACTTCCCCTTGTGGCCTGGACAGGCGTATATATTAAAGGAACCAGAGCTACCATTGAGGTGGCTGAGCGTACCGTGCCCGAGGAAGAGGACCGCCGGCCGTCACATATAGTCGCAAAAAAGGCGGGGCTGATCAAGGAAATACTGGTTTTAAACGGCCACCCAGCGGTTCGTGAAGGTGATACTGTCGGACAGGGGCAGGTGCTCATTTCCGGGGAGATACCTTCACTTGAAGATCAGTTGAAAGCTGGTGAGGTAAAAAAACCGGGTGAGAAGCCCAAACCGGTTCAGCCTCCACGACTGGTGCACGCCAGGGGTATAGCCCGCGCCAGGGTCTGGTATGAGGGTTACGGGGAGGCTGCCGTTGTTGAGACCGGCCAACGGCTGACGGGCAGGTGCGAGACACGCGTCAGTATGAAATTTAAAGGGAAGGAAATAATTCTATCAGGGAGCCAAACTGTTCCCTATGATCTTTATGAAGTTAATACTTTGGTTAAAAGGATACCGGAATGGAGGAATCTTTACATACCCGTCGAACTAGTAACTGTTAAATATTACGAATTGGTTGATTACAAGAAAGATCACGGACTGGCAGGCGCCCGCAAGATTGCATGGGAGCGTGCGCTGGAGGCCGCCGGGGGGCAGATCCCCCCAGGCGCCAGGATCCAGGAGCAATGGATGGAGGAAGTATCGACCGGGCATGTGGAGAACCTGGTACGAGTGAAGTCTGTGATTGAAACCATTGAAGATATCGGAGAGGAAGCATTATTTAATCCATGAGGTTAAGGAGGTCTGACCGTATATTGACGGAGAGGTTTGAGTCAAGGGTTGAGATGAGTGATATTGGCACTGCGGCCGAAATATTCGGGAAGCACGACGAGCACCTGGCCCAGATGGAAAAGGCGCTGGGAGTCCGGTTTGTTGCCCGTGGCCAGGAACTGGTTATCACCGGGGACAAAGAAAAGGTTGAGCAGGCCGAGGGAATCTTAACCCAACTTCAGAAGTTCTACCGCGCAGGAAACCGTCTGACCTCTCATGAAGTTGGATATGCGATCAGGACCGCCCA
This sequence comes from uncultured Pelotomaculum sp., assembly GCA_964543575.1. GTDB lineage: Bacteria > Bacillota > Desulfotomaculia > Desulfotomaculales > Pelotomaculaceae > Pelotomaculum_B. The sequence continues at coordinate 5,898 of CAZIYV010000076.1, read as the reverse complement.
GGGCGGTGTCAAAAACGCGCTGGAGAGCCTGGCCAACGACGTGGCCATGGTTACAACCCGTGGCAAACAGATCAAAGCCAAGACTATCGGCCAGAGAAAATATATTGAATCCATATTAAATCATGATGTGGTTTTTGCCATCGGTCCTGCCGGAAGCGGCAAAACCTACCTGGCTGTGGCTATGGCGATCAAAGCCCTGCGCGCCAAAGATGTGGATAGACTGGTGCTGACCCGCCCCGCGGTTGAGGCCGGGGAAAAACTGGGCTTTTTGCCCGGCGATTTGCAGGAAAAAATAGATCCCTACCTCAGGCCGCTGTACGATAGCCTTTATGATATCCTGGGTGTGGAAAACACCCAAAAATATTTAGAAAAGAATATTATCGAGATTGCTCCCCTGGCCTACATGCGGGGGAGGACCCTGGAAGATTCTTTTATTATTCTGGACGAAGCGCAGAATACCACCCCGGAGCAAATGAAAATGTTTCTGACCCGCCTTGGGTTTGGCTCCAAGGCTGTCATCACAGGAGATATCACCCAGATTGACCTGCCCCGGGGACAGGTGTCAGGCATGATCAATGCTCTTAAAGTGCTTAAAGATATAAAAGGGCTGGGTATCCACACCATGACCGGGGAAGATATCGTCCGACACCCGCTGGTGGAAGAGATCATCAGAGCCTATGAAAAAATGAAATAAATGTGGTTTGTCAAGGGGAGTGTAACCCATGCTCACTTTAAGCTGGGTAAAGGATAAGTTTGTAGTCGCCCTTTCCTTTTTAAGCAAGCAGCGCAAGGTGAGGCGTGTCGCCGCTGCGGTTTTATTTTTACTGCTGGTTACCTTAATCATGGCGATTGAATTTGTCCCGGAAAAGTCCAACCTGGTGGTTGGCCAGGTTTCGCCCAAAACCTTCAAGGCCGAGAGTAACCTGGTGTTTGAGGATAAACAAAAGACTTCGGATCAGAGGCGCCTGGCCGCGGAAAAAGCGGACAAGGTCTACTCCAAAGATCCGCAGGTTAGTATAGCTGTGCAAAAAGATATTTCCGATCTGGGGGGCAAGGTGCGTGAGATCCAAAGTGACACCGGTCTTGAAAATACCGGCAAAGTTGCCAAACTGCACCAGGTACTCCCCTTTGTTATGTCGGAAGAAGATATAAGCGTTCTGGCCACTTCTCCCGCCAATGACACGCTTGCAGTTGAAGGCTTTTTAAACAGCCTGGTAGCAAAGAGTATGGAAACCGGAGAAGGGATTAATCAGGACAGCCTGAGTGATGCGAAAAAATCTTTAAGTAACCAGATCAGCGGGCTGAGTCTTTCAAAACATTACGAAAACCTTTCCAAAGGGATAGTTGACAAATTTTTACGCGCCAACACTTTTATCAACTTCGAAAAAACGAAACAGAAGCAGGACGAAGCTATGGCCTCTGTTCCGCCGACAATGATATCAGTGAAGGAAGGGGAAAAGATTATCGGGGAAGGTGAAATTGTTACCGAGGAACACATGGTTAAACTCCAGGCCCTCGGTCTGACCCGTCAGCGTCTTCCTCTTTCTGTCATCCTCGGTATTTTTCTGCTGGTAGTCTTGCTGATGACAGTAGTTCTCATTTATCTCTACCAGCAGAACCGTGAGATCTACAATCACGCCGGACACTTGTACCTGCTGGGCATGATCGTGCTGGTGGTACTGGCGGTGGGCAAGGCTATTGTAGCCATTAATGTTAACCAGTGGCCTGAGTTCGGCGCCCAATTCGGCTACATGGTGCCGGTGGCGGCGGCGGGGATGCTGATTGCGATCCTGCTTGATTCCCGCCTGGCTGTATTGGTAGTAGCGGTGATGAGTCTAATGCTGGGGGTTATGACAGGAAACCAGCTCCGCTTCGGTGTGGTCGGCCTGATCGGCGGGATTACCGGAGTATACAGTGTATCCAAACTCAGCCAGCGGGGGGATCTGGTGCGCGCCGGAATTTACACCAGCGGCGCTTATGTTGTAGCTATATTCATCATGGGACTTGTTAACGGAACCCCCCTGGCGCTGCTGATTTCATCAAGCCTGGCGCTTGGGGTAATTAACGGTATTTTATCTTCAATACTGACTAACGGCGCTTTGCCTTTCATGGAAAACACCTTTCATATCACTTCCCCTGTCAGACTGCTGGAGATCTCCAACCCGAACAACGCTCTGCTAAAAAAACTCCTGATCGAGGCTCCCGGTACTTACCACCACAGTATTATCGTGGGCAACTTAGCTGAGTCCGCCGCCGACGCGGTGGGCGGAGATTCCCTTCTGGTCCGGGTGGGGGCTTACTACCATGATATCGGCAAAACAAAAAGGCCTTATTTTTTCATTGAAAACCAGATGACCAGCGACAACCCGCACGATAAGATCACTCCTTCACTTAGCACACTGATCCTGACTTCCCATGTGAAGGACGGGGTGGAAATGGCCCGGGAGCACAAGCTGCCCCAGGGTATAATAGATATAATCGAGCAGAGCCACGGCAGCAGTCTGGTAACATATTTCTACCACAAGGCGCTGGAGGGCGACCGGAATGAAACAGTTACCGAAGAGGAATACAGGTATGAAGGTCCCAGACCCCAGACCAGGGAGGCAGCCATAGTGATGCTGGCGGATTCAGTGGAGGCGGCGGTCCGTTCCCTGCAAAACCCGACTCCGGGCCGGGTTGAAGGACTGGTCAGAAAAATAATAAAAGATAAACTAAACGATGGCCAACTTGAAGAATGTGACCTTACCTTTAAGGATCTGGCGGTGATAGCCACCGCTTTTGTCAGGGTAATGTCAGGTATCTTCCATAACCGGGTTGAATATCCGGATATGAACCAGGAAATTGAAAGGAGAAAGAAACATGCCGGTCCTCGTAAACAACTTGCAGGAAGAAATAACGGTGGATGATGACCTGACCGAATTTTTGGCCGGTGTCGCCGACAAGGCGCTGGCCAGCGTTGGCTACCGCCAGGATGCTGAAATAAGCCTGGTATTTGTAGATGACGCGTACATACACAACCTGAACCTTCAGTATCGCGGTGTGGACAGCCCCACGGATGTGCTTTCTTTTGCCATGCTGGAAGGAGAGCCTGTCGCGGGTGGGGATGAGATTATCCTGGGCGATGTGGTCATATCAGTGCAGGCGGCCCAGCGGCAGGCAGCTGATTACGGACACAGTTTTCGCCGGGAAGTGGCCTATCTCACCGTACATGGAGTTCTGCACCTGCTCGGGTATGATCACGGGGAAGAGGATGAACAAAAAATAATGCGTGCCAAAGAAGAGGAAGTGCTGGGGTGTTTTGACCTGGCCTGAAGTAGTCCTTTATAAGACAAACATGCTGCCGTTGGGCGCCAGCAGAGGATGGAAATCGGCGATGTAGGTTCGATTTCAATCGAACACGGCGCGTTAGCGCCAAACTTGTTTGAGGTACATGGGGACATTCCTCATCAACAAAGGAATACATGGGGACATTCCTCGTCGATAAAGGAATGCCTAAAATAGAGGTGTGTCCCCGTTCATATGTCAGAGGCGTGTCCCCATTCCTCTGACGAATAAATTCGCACCTACATTTTTAAAGGCCACAGAAAGTTATTCTTAGAACAGAATTCAAATCTATTGTGAGGTATGAGGTTTCATGTTCCTGCGCAAACTTTTGGACAGCTTTAACTACGCCATTGCCGGAGTGATTTATTCAATCAGAACCCAGCGCAATATGCGCATCCATTGTATTGCCGCCCTACTGGTACTGGGGCTGGCGATTTATTTCAGGATCAGTTCCCGCGAGCTTTTGATCGTGTTTTTTGCCATTACCCTGGTAATCATGGCGGAACTTTTCAATACGGCCATAGAAGCGATGGTAGACCTGTGTGTTCAGGAGTTCCACCCCCTGGCGAGAATAGCGAAAAACGTCGCGGCCGGTGCTGTACTTATGACCGCGCTGAATTCGATTGTGGTCGCCTATATTATTATTTACCCGCGGTTGGAGGGTTACTCTTTCTATCTCGGCCCGAGGTTGAAACAAACACCTCTTAACGTGACCTTATTAGCTCTTTTATTCGTTGTGGTGCTGGTCGGAATAGGCAAAGCGTTGAGCGGCAAGGGTACTTTTATAAAAGGCGGCCTGCCCAGCGGGCATACCGCTGTGGCCTTTGCCGGAGGCACGGCTGTGACCCTGCTGACTGGCAGCCCTCTTGTGGCCACCGTTGCTTTTGTGATGGCCCTGCTGGTGGCACACAGCAGGCTTGACACAGAGGTCCACACTTTCTTTGAAGTGATCACCGGCGCCCTCCTCGGCATCCTGGCCACTATGGCCGTTTTCAGCCTCGCCGGCTGGTAAGTGTAGGCAAACGAGGCAAACGCGAGGCAAACGGGGACGGTTCTTGCCTTGCCTAGAGGCAAAACGGGGACGGTTCTCGACTTGCCTATTAGCAAGTGGGGACGGTTCTTGATTTGCTAGGGGATTTGTTCGGATGAATCCGAACCTACAACGGGGTAGACACCCTTGAGACAAGGGGACGGTCCTCCTGTCCAGATGAATCCGGACCTGCGGTTTAGCTAGAAACCCAAAAGAAATGCCTGGATACCCACGACCCACGTCTCACGACCAAATAAGGTGGGGTAAAAGTGATTTTGCCTGTTGAAAAACTGATCAACGCCGCCGTGGCGGCCAGGGAGAAGGCTTACGCGCCTTATTCGAATTTCAGGGTGGGCGCCGCTATCCTGACCAAAGAAGGTCGCTATTACACGGGGTGCAACGTGGAAAACGTTTCTTACGGCCTTACCTGCTGCGCTGAGCGGGTAGCCCTGTTCAAAGCTGTTTCTGACGGTGAGCGCGACTTTGAGGCTATTGCCATAACAGCTGGGACTGATGAATATTGCGCGCCTTGCGGCGCCTGCCGGCAGGCGCTGGCGGAATTCGGGGCGAGTATTAAAGTTTTCATGACCAACCGGGCGGGTGATTATCGCTTACTGACTGTGGCGGAACTGCTGCCCGAGGCGTTTGACCCTAAAACGCTTAATTCAGATACAGACGGGCATAATGATCATAAGAACATAGTGAAAGGTGATATATTTGACAGAAGAAAAGAGCAGCTTTAAGTCCGGGTTTGTGGCTATCGTCGGCAGGACCAACGTGGGCAAATCAACCCTCCTGAACAAACTGGCGGGCAGGAAGGTCGCTATTGTATCGGAAAAACCCCAGACCACCAGAAATAAGATTCTCTGCGTGCTAAACCGGGAAGACTCCCAGGTTATTTTTTTGGATACACCGGGCATTCACAAGCCGAAGTACAGGTTGGGCGAACAAATGGTGCAGCAGGCCCTGGGGACATTAAAGGAAGTGGACGCGGTCCTTTTTCTGGTTGAGTCAGAACCACCTGGACCAGGGGACAATTATATCATGAGGCAGTTCAAAAATCTGGCGACACCGGTACTGCTGGTCATAAACAAAATCGATCTGGTCAGGCATGAAGCACTGCTGCCGCTGATTGAGCAGTACAGCAAGATCTGCAATTTCTCGGAGATCGTACCCCTGTCGGCGCTGACCGGTGAGAATATGTCCCGCCTGCTTGAAGCGGTGACAGCTTACCTGCCTGAGGGACCAAAGTATTTCCCGGACGGGATGGTGACCGACAGGCCCGAGACCTTTATCGTAACCGAGTTAATCCGGGAGAAGGTGCTGCACCTGACCAGCGAGGAGGTGCCCCACTCGGTGGCGGTGGTAATCGAGGAAATGGAAGACAGGCCCAACGGCGTGATCGCCATCCGCTCAATAATTTATACTGAAAAAGAGACGCAGAAAGCTATCCTGATCGGTAAGGGCGGCCAAATGTTGAAAAAGATCGGCCAGACCGCCCGTGAGGAGATAGAAGGACTGCTTGGCTCGAAAGTTTTCCTGGA
>CAZIYV010000075.1:0-16206 GCA_964543575.1 uncultured Pelotomaculum sp. | reverse complement strand
AGCCTTTGTTCAGTGCACCCTTTTTTACTTCGTTCCAAGTCATTTTTCACGCTATCTTTCCTATGCATTTTTATTTATTAGTAGTTGCTGAAGTGTTGATCAATCCGGTTAAATTATATCAAAAACTCCTATGCCAGCTTTTGGGCTATAAACCCAATGAGTTTATTGTTTTCTAATTTGACAACCCAAACGGAAAACAACATAGATAATAAAAGAACTAAGGTAAAGAGTATCAACCCATTTTCAACTAAGGCTTCAATTCCCAGATGCCTAAAAACAGTTGTAAAAAATATAATAAAAGCTATATGTGCACAGTAGATCAACGTACTAAGTTTTCGCAATAGAATATAATTTAAGTTCCACGACAAATTTATATTTATCAACGAATGAAACAAAAATAATGATAAAGGCAAACTCATTATCATAAAATTATGGTCATTAGGCTCACTAAACCTATTAAGCAACAATGCCTCTACACCAAGGAGACAAAAAGAAATAACAGTAAATTGTACTGACTTGTTAACAGCTAACTTAATCGGTTTCTCATTGAAATATGCGCCTAGGACAACAAATAGAAGACCATAGAACAAACCATTTCTTGTTGTTAAAAAAACTGAAAAGTATAGTTCAAATGCATTGGATAAAAATGAACCTGGAGGGATTAACCCGGAATAGGAATCTCCCAGTAGTCCGACCACACATAAAACAGCTGACAAAATAAGTAGAGATTGCAGCTTAAATCTGCTTATCCAAATATCGATGATTATTATCGAAAGAATTAATGCGGGAAAATACCACATATGTAAGCCGGTACCTGAATACAAAACTATTCTTAAACAATGAAGAAACAGCTTAATAGTTGAAATATCTTGTGATAATAATTGATGGAGCACATATGGAAAATAAACCAAACTCCAGATAAAATACAGGGAAAGAAGACGTTTAAGATACTTAAATCCATAATCAGACAGGATTTTTGACCTGTTTTGATTTAACGAATATTTGCGGTAGTATAAATAACCCGCTGTCATAAAAAAGAAGGGAACTGCAAATCGGCCAAATACTATATGTATTAGGAAATATGCTCCTGGTTCGTTTGTGATTAAAGGTTCAATGTGACCAAAGACGATAAAAATACAAGCAATAAATTTTGTAAGATCAACAGCTTTTAAGTGTTTTTGAGTACTGATCCCATCCGTCACTATAAATTCTCCCCTTGTTTTTAAAGCATTTTATAGAGCGCCGCAAGTTTTTCCACGGCCATGAAATTCTCTTTGCTCATACAAATAATGCGAACTTAAAAAACTACTTGATAAAACCTGATTCTCTATAGTATTTTTCTGCGCCCGGGTGCAGAGGGGCTCCCGGGTTCCGGAGGAGTTTCTCGTTAGTTAATTCCTCCAATGCCACGTGTACCGACTTTAGATAGTCAAGGTTTTTATTTATCGAACGAGTAAGCTTGTAAGCTACGTCATCCGGAACGTCTTTACGTATAATCAGAGAGATACGGGTGTTAAAGGTAGTGATTTCTCTATCACTAAATTTATAAGTATTTACAGGCAAAACATCCTTTTCGTAACCATATTTCTGACAAAGCCTGTCAACCACCTCTGGAGCAAAAGACAGCATTACCAGTTCCTTATTGAGTGCCGCTTCCTGAATATTGGGAGCGGGGTATAAGGCCAGGGTGCTGAAACCGTCAATCGAATCATCAGCGAGCATATTGGAAGAATCAGCCTTGTTCCGGAAAACTATCTCTCCGCCCCATCCTTTGATATCCTCGTAGGTAACTCCGTACTCGTTCAGAAGCCTCCTAAAGGACAGTTCTGCGTTTGAGCCGGCCTGGTCGACTGAAAGCCGGATTCTCATCTTCCTGGCAATGACTTCGTCTAAAGAGTTAACCCCTAATTTTTTACTCACCACCATTTGAAAGTGAGAGGGGTGGAAAGCCGCCACCGAGGCAATATTACTTGATTTTTCTTTAAATGGCTCAGTGCCTTCTAAAGCAGCTGCAACATTAATATTATGGCAAAGACTTAAATCGACTTCCCGGTTGTTGGTCCTGATTATGTTAGTTATTGAAGCTCCGGGTAATGTTGTAACAACTGAACCGGGATATTCCTTGTTAACGCACTCGGTCATCCCGTTCAATAACATGTAAAAAATTCCGCTCGGTTCGCCACCGGCAATAGTTAATCTAATAGGTTCCGCCCCCGTTGTTTTGGCGGGCACTTCTTGTTTCCCGCAGGCCGACATCACTACCAGGAGTAATAATAAACAAAAAATGAAGGGCAAACAAAATCTTTTTTTCAAAATCACTCTCTCCTTATCTAAATGTGTTACTTTAGTCCCTAACTTCTATCTCTTTACACTTCTCACCCTGCAACCGGCCGAACGGCATTCTTACTCGTCCCAGTGCCAAAAAAGCCAGGACAATAGACGCTGCAAGCGCAGGCAGATAGCCTGGTAAAGCAAGCAGCCCGGCGACAAATAACATAACCCGGGGAAGCGGACTCAGATTTTTACCGTACCAACCCTCTACCGCCATGGCCAGGAGAGCCACCGCCAGGAGCCCGGATACAAGTGTAATGGTAATGCTGATCAGAGATCCCTGCAGGAGGAGAGCGGGCTGGTAAATAAAAATATAAGGCATGAAATATGCTACCATGGCTATGCGCATTGATAAAAAACCTACCCGCATAGGTTCAGCGCCGGCAATTCCAGCTGCGGCAAATGCTGTTATTGACACCGGCGGCGTTAAGGGAGCCATGGCAGCAAAAAAAAGTATAAAGAAATGAACAGCCATAGGGCTTAGGCCCAGTTTAACAAGCACCGGTCCCGCAGCAACTGCTGTCAGCAGGTAAGATGGGGTGATGTTCATGGCAAGACCAAGGAACATGGCCAGCCCCATGGTTAAAATCAGTGTACCGGTCATAGAATTGCCTGACATGGCCATTAAAAAAGAACTGAATTTTGTTCCTACCCCCGTTAAATTAATAATTCCTATCATAATACCGGAAGCAGCCATTGTAGTAACTATCATGATACCCTGGGTGGTACCTTCAGCCAGCGCTTTGAGTGTTTTTTCAAGAGTCATTCGCGTATCTTTCTGCAGCCAGCTTAAAGCAAAAATTAATAAAATAGTCTCAAAGCCTACTCGTGAGGGACTGTATCCCGCCATCAGGCGGACTACCAGGTAAATCAATGGGATAGTAAAGACCATGCCTTTAATAAGGGTGTTACCCAGGGGTGGAAACGAATCCCTTGGTAATCCCTTCATGCCCAGCTTGCCTGCGCGGAAGTCAATGGCGAAATATAAGGCCATGTAATAGATAACAGCCGGGAGAAATGCCGCCGCGGCAACTTTAATATAAGGAACGCCGATTATTTCCGCCATAACAAAAGCCACTGATCCCATCACCGGGGGCATAAAAATACCGCCGGTGGAAGCGCAGCATTCTACAGCCGCGGCGAAGTCAGAGGGATACCCGGACTTTTTCATCATGGGTATGGTGATAATTCCCACGGTGGAAACGTTGGCAGTCGGGCTGCCGGAAATCATACCGAACAAACCGGAGGCAATGATGCCGACTTTAGCCAGGCCACCCCTGCTCCATCCTACCAATCTCAAAGCAAAGTCAAAGAAAAAGTCACCTGCCCCTGAATTCTGCAGAAAAGCTCCAAAAATTATGAACATGATTATATAAGTGACAGCCATGCTGAGGATCATACCCCAGATCCCGTTAGTAGTTAAGAATAAGTAGTCAATTATGGTTTTTACAGAAAAACCGTTGTGGCCGAATAACCCCGGGATATACTGCCCCCCAAGCGCGTAGGCAAGTAACAGCAGGCACAGCATCGAAAGCCAGGCCCCGATAACCCGCCTGGCGCCCTCCAGGAGGAGGATGATGGTTAAGATTCCAAAGAAAATGTCTTCAGAATAAACTTTATCAACAAAGGGGTACCTGGTGATTAAACGTTCCAAACTGGTAAATATGTAAACGCTTACAGAAAGTGATAAAAACGCGAGTGCCCAGTCATACCAGGGGACATATTTCCCGGTTCTTGTTCCGGGCATTGTATACAGGAGGAAGGCAAGGGCAAAAAAAAGGCCAAAAAAAAGGCCAAAACAAATGCCCAGGTGCAGGATGGTTTCCGGGTAACCAAAAACAGCCCACATGTTATAAAGCGTGGTAAAGATAGCCGCCCATTTAACCAGGCCGGCCAGATTAGGCGGCAGCTGCCGCTTCTCCCCTTCACCCATGATGTACCGGTAAAGACCTGCTTTTTCTTTCATTTGATACCCCCAAAGATGCAATTTCAGGCACCGGTAACAGTCGCTTTCTCCAAGTATTTCTTTAACTTGTTTGCCAGGTGGCCAACATGCGGTTCTAAAATCATATTGTGATGGTTGCCAGTGGTTTCTACCAGCTTAACATTTTCAACAAGGTTGGACCACTCCTGTAAAGAAGAGCTTGAAGACCGGTAATGCTCTTCGGGCAGGAAAAAGATAATCTCCCCCTCATAAGGCAGGAGTTCATATTTTTTAGAAGAACACTGAATAACCACTTCTGTATCCACGTACCGGGCAATAAATGATTTATACCGGTTTGGAGAGTTTATATAAGTGATAGTCTGGATTATCTGTTTGTACTTTTTCAGCTTGCCAATTACCTTCTGGTGGAATAGAAGAAAAAATTCACTGATAGTGTGCGTTTCCTTTGTTTCTTTCAAGTTCCTGTTCATAACGTCAGCAAAACTGTCTCTTTTTTTCTTAAACTTACTATCAAACATGGCCAGCAGGGCCGCTTCCTGCCCTTCCGCCCTCAACAGCCGGGCTATCTCAAGGGCAATGATACCTCCTCCGGAATGTCCCGCTAAGTAGTAAGGACCCTCCGGCTGAATACTTCGGATGTCCCTTATATAACAGGAGGCCAGGCCCGTGACGCTTAACGGGTGATTGTCACTGAGACCCTGCAGGTTGAAGCGCAGACCATACACCGGCTGGTCACTTCCCAGGTGAACTGCCAGGTACCAGTAACTTAAAACTTCCCCGTCTTTAGCATGGATACAAAACAGCGGTGGTTTGTCGCCGCCCACCTGAATCGGAACCAGAAAAGGCCGGGAGCTTTTCTCTCCTTCACTCTTGTCAATCCACTGGGCCAGCTGTTCTATGGTACCCTCCTTAAAAAAGATGGAAAGGGGGATTTTCCGGCCCCAGGCTTCTTCTATATAGGCGAACAACACTGATACCAGCAGGGAGTCTCCGCCCAGGTCAAAAAAATTATCCAAAATGTCTATTTCATTGACATGCAATATTTCTTTCCAGATGACAGCTAATTTTTCTTCAGTTTCACTTCTTGGGGCAGTGATTTCTCCCGCTGCGCGTATAGTGGCCTCAAAGTTTGCAAGCTGTTGATAGAGTTTGCTCCTTTGGACCTTGCCGGCAGGCCCTTTGGGAATTTGATCTGTAATGAATAAGCTGGTAGGCATCTTAAAATGAGCAGTTTTTCCTTTCAGAAAGCTGCGGAGCTGTCTTACGGAAAGAGCCGACCCGGTTTTCAGGACAACCAGCACGGACACATCCTCGCCAAACCTGCCGTCAGGAAGAGGAAACACCACCGCTTCCAGAACGTCAGGGTGCTCTAAAATAGCTTTTTCCACCTCGTAAGGCGATATTTTTTCACCCCCGCGGTTGATTAGTTCTTTGATCCGCCCGGTGATGAAAAGGTAGCCGTCCTGATCCATGTAGCCCTGGTCGCCGGTTTTAAACCAGCCCTTGACAAAAGCTCTTTTATTAGCTTCCGGGTCGTTCTCGTAACCACTCATAACGTTTGGACCACAGACCGCGATTTCACCGCTGGCGCCAACCGGGAGCAGTTCCCCCTGTTCGTCCACAATCCCGATTTCATAGCCCATGCTGACGCCTACCGATCCTGCTTTATGCCCTTTAGGCGCCAAATAGCTGCAGGCAATGTTGCCGGCTTCCGACATCCCGTAAGAGACGATCGCCGGAACACCAAAAACCCGCTCCAGTCGTTCAGCCAGTTTAGCTGACAGGGGTGCGCCGCTGGACCTGATAAAGCGCAGGGAAGATCCTCTGGCGGCAACCTGGTTTTTCTCGGCATATTCTACTATAGACTGAAGCACCGCCGGTCCCGCCAAATACCATGTCGGAGACAGTTCTTGCAGCATCCGGAAAAATTCGACCGGCTCGAAGCTTCCCGCACAGATCGCGCTATCGCCGGATATTACTGACGACAGCAGAGTGGCGATAGAAACCCCGCGAAACATAGGGGTTATGATGAGGCAGCGGTCAGCGCCGGTCAAATTGTATACCCTGGCGGTGTTTTCCGCAGTGGTGCAGAGGTTGGTATGTGTTCTGGGGATGACCTTGGGTTTGCCGGTGGTGCCGGAAGTGTAGTTAATCGAGGCAATATCTTGATTATGGCCGGTTTGGTATGCAGATTGGCTAAAGCTGTCCCGCTGTTTGTCGCAGCTCAGTAAAAATTGTCCGTCTGCTCCCGGTGATGCCAGTGTGATCAGGGTGATACCAAGCTCCGCCGCCGCCTGTTCGGCCTCATTTCGTGTGTTTTCCTGAACCAGCAGGGCTTTAACTTTTAGCAGGCGCAGGTAGTATTTAAATTCATCAGAGGAGAAAGCGGGATTTAAAGGGATGAAAGTTGCTATATTCGATACGGCAAAAAATGCGCAAGCCATATCCATACCGTTGGTCAGCGCTACTGCTACGCGGTCATTGATGCCCAGGCCGAGACCGGCTAAATACCCTCCGGTCTGGCGAACAATTTCATTTAATTGAGCAAAAGTCAGAGGTTTGCGCCGGGGCGCCAGAATGGCAGGGGTTTCTGGAGTGGAAAGGGCGTGGGCTTCGATATAACTCATTATTCTTGCTTCAGACATATTCAAATTACCTATTACCGTTTTTTCTATACAGAAAATATTCGATAAAATCATGGAGATCCCTTGGTCTTAACTCAATTATTTCTGATTTTCATGCCATTCATTGCTCCTTATAGGCCAAATTACAATTTATTCTCTCCAAAGCTAAAAAATGAGTTTTTTGAAAGGATTTATTGACTATTATGAAGAATTAACATCGATAAATGGAGGCACGAAAGAAGGTAAAATCATGAGGTTTATTTATCTTTCGGTCACAAAAGAAAAAGGAAGCTTCGAAACAATTGAAAAGGCGGTCAACTATTTCGAGAGCTTCATAAAAGATGCCGGCAAGGAATTTAATTTTAAGGGTAAGATTAACAGGAAGCATTTCGAGGTCAACGAAGATATTTTTTTTCTTAGAAAGGGAGAGGACAGACCTTCATATATGGTTATCGCCTACGCCAGGTCCTCTACCGGTATTCTGGAGCAACATAAAAAAGGATATGAAGAGTATCCTTATTTTTTTAAACTGGATGCAAAAAGCGTAAAGATTTTCCCGGAAGGCATTGACATTGAACATTTTAATGAATTTGTTTGTGAGAGGCGGATCAGGGGAATTTTAAAGGCAAATTTCTTTACCAGCAACATCTTAAATGGCAGGTTCATCGGTTCACCGGCCTGGAGATACTTTGCCGGGGAAGACGCCGAAGCCGTTATGGCCTGGTTTAAAGAATACCTGTTTAACCATACTATTTATTTTGTCAGTCAGTATAAAAAGCTCTGCCATCAAAAAAACAATTTATTTTGTGGCATAAATTAAAACCAATATCCGATAAACAACAAGATACCAGTCATTTAGCTAAATAGAGTGCTTTTTTTATTGACAGCTTTTCTATACATTTGTTAATATAAGCTTGGGTTAAATTAAAGCCCGTTTGATTATAATTAAAAAGCAATACGGAGAGAAAGTGCGCCTAGGGTTCCACGTTCCAGGCAGGTTTTGGGGCGGTTTGGTCCAAGCGGCGCAGGCATTCTCGAAATTAGAAGTTCGAGATTTGAGGTTCTAAAAAAGCTGGACTTCCGAATATAACCTCGAACATCAAACCTCTAACTTGAGGTGCTACACCGGTAAGGGATAAAAGCCCAGGCGGGTAGGTTTCGCTCACACGAAATCCTATACGTCAGGGCTTTATTTTTGTTAATGGTATTATTTTTATTTAGTAGTCAAATAATATTTTAAACTTCTAACATTTGATAAGGGAGTAAAATTTTATGACAAAACCTGTGGTTGGCATCGTGATGGGCAGTGATTCCGATCTGCCTGTAATGCGTGAGGCCGCCAGTGTTCTGGGAGAGTTTGGAGTTGCAAGTGAAATGGTTATTTCATCCGCTCACCGGGCACCCGGGCAAACGGCAGAATACGCCCTCAGCGCCGCGGACCGCGGGCTGTCGGTTATCATCGCCGGAGCGGGCGGCGCCGCTCACCTGCCCGGTGTTATTGCCGCCTGCACTCCCCTGCCGGTAATTGGCGTCCCCATTAAATCAGGGGCGCTCAGCGGTGTCGACGCCCTATATGCTATCGTGCAGATGCCTTCCGGTGTGCCAGTGGCGACTGTGACCATCAACGGGGCTAAGAATGCCGGAATTCTCGCCGCCCAAATTATCGGTTCGGCCAACCTGGAGGTCAGGGCTAAAGTCATCGCTTATAAGGAAAAACTGGCCAGGCAGGTGAAAGATAAAAATGATCTGCTGGCTGAGTTGGGTGTGGAGGAATACCTGGCACGGACTGGAAAGTAGTTGCCCTACGCAGGCAGTATTTGAACGCAGTTGTAGGTTCGATTTCAATCGAACACTGTATAGAATTGGCAAGCGCTTCCAAAGGGGACATTCTCCAATTGGGGACATTCCTCGTCCATAAAGTAATACCCAAAATAGAGGTGTGTCCCCGTTCCTTAGCCGGTGTGTCCCCTTTCCGCTGACGAATGAATTCGCACCTACATTTAAAAACAGCATAGAATGCAATCCTGTCAAATTGTTTTGGAGCAAAATTCAGGAGGTTTTCAAATGATTGATCGCTATACCCTGCCGGAGATGAAACGAATCTGGTCGGAGGAAAACAAATTTCGCAAATGGCTGGATGTTGAAATATACGCCTGCGAGGCCATGGCCGATTTGGGACGGGTCCCCGCACCAGCTTTGCAGGAAATTAAAGAGAAAGCAAGCTTTGACCTCCAGCGCATCGCAGAAATAGAAGCGATAACAAACCACGATATTATCGCTTTTACCACCAATGTAGGCGAATACGTCGGAGATGCCGCCAAATACATCCACCTGGGCCTTACTTCTTCTGATGTTCTCGATACGGCTCTGGCCGCCTTGATGAAAGAAGCCGGCAAGCATATTCTGACAAGGTTGCGCCGGAGCAGGGAGGTGCTGCTGGAGAAGGCCGTGCAGCACCGCGGTACGATGATGATCGGCCGCACCCACGGCATTCACGCCGAGCCTATCACTTTCGGCCTGAAAATGCTGCTCTGGGTGGATGAGACCGACCGCAACATCCAGAGGATGGAGCGGGCGGTGGAAACTGTAAGCGTGGGGAAAATCTCCGGTGCTGTCGGCACCTATGCCAATATTGACCCGAGGGTGGAAGCTCATGTTTGCGCCCGGCTAGGTTTGAGGTCTGCCCCGGTATCCACTCAGGTGCTGCAGCGGGACCGCCACGCCGAATATCTTACCACCATGGCGGTAATAGGCAGCTCGCTGGACAAGTTTGCGACTGAACTGCGCACCCTGCAGCGCACAGATATTCTGGAGGTAGAGGAGAATTTTAAAAAAGGGCAGAAAGGCTCCTCGGCTATGCCCCATAAACGCAACCCCATAACCGGAGAGCGCATTTCCGGCCTGGCCCGGCTTTTGCGGGGCAATGCCCTGGCGGCTATGGAAAATGTGCCGCTCTGGAACGAGCGGGATATCTCCCACTCTTCGGTGGAGCGGGTAATTATTCCTGACAGCACTATAACCCTGGATTACATGCTGGCGAAGTTTAACGATATTATCACCAACCTGCTGGTTTATCCCGAAAACATGAAAAAGAATATTGAGCGCACGAACGGGTTGATCTTCTCCCAGCGCGTACTTTTATACCTGGTGGATGAGAAAGGCCTGTCGCGGGAACGCGCTTATGAACTGGTACAGCGCAACGCCATGGAAACCTGGCGGACAGGAAAAAGTTTCCTCGATCTGCTGCTCGGGGATAAAGATGTGACAGCGTTAGCGGAAACAAATGAAATAAGCCGCCTGTTTAACTACAACTACCACTTGAAAAACATTGATTTCATTTATAAAAAATTTGATTTATAGGACTGGGGGGTAAAAAATGACTGAAAAACTTGAACAGTTGTATGAGGGAAAGGCCAAGCGGGTCTACCGCACGTCTGATCCGGACCTTTATCTGGTGGATTTTAAAGATGACGCCACTGCTTTTAACGGAGCGAAAAAGGGGACTATCCGGAACAAGGGTGTACTAAACAACAGGATCTCAGCCGTGTTTTTTAAACTGCTGGAAGAAAAGGGTATACCCACGCATTTCGTAGAACTGGTCAGTGACCGGGAGATGCTGGTGAAATCTTTAAAAATCATCCTAATTGAAGTAATAGTCCGCAACATCGCCGCCGGAAGCCTGGCCAAGCGCCTGGGCCTGCCTGAAGGCACGGCCCTTTCCCGCCCGGTACTGGAGTTTTATTACAAGGACGATAAGCTGGGCGATCCGATGATTAATGATTACCACGTCAGGGCGCTTAATTTGGCCACGCCTGAACAGGTTGACAAATTAGAGAATATAGCTTTGCAGGTAAACGTAATTTTACTGGAATACTTGGCCGATAAAAAAATTGACCTGGTGGACTTTAAACTGGAATTCGGCCTGCATAACGGTGAAGTTATCCTGGGGGATGAGATATCTCCGGACACCTGCCGTTTCTGGGACCGGGACACCCGCGAAAAACTGGATAAAGACCGCTTCCGCCGCGATCTGGGCAGCGTTGAAGAAGCTTATGCAGAGGTGTTTAGAAGGCTGACGGGAAAGAGTTTAGACCAGATGTAATCCTGCCTGGTTGCCTAAAATAGTGTAAGGAGCGGTTAAAAATGACAGGAAGATGCGCAGAAAGCCTGGCTGAAAGCAAGCCTGACGGGGATAAGCTGAAGGAAGAGTGCGGTGTTTTCGGCATTTACGGTACTGACCTTGATGTGGCCAGACTTACCTATTACGGACTATACGCCCTGCAGCACCGGGGGCAGGAAAGCGCCGGCATTGCTGTGGCAGATGGCCAAAGGATTCAGCTGCAAAAAGGTATGGGGCTGGTTTCCGAGGCCATCAACCTGGATAGTTTAAGCAGTATGCAGGGGCATATTGCTGTGGGACATGTCCGTTATTCCACCACCGGCTCAAGTCATCTTGTCAACGCCCAGCCCCTTGTTTTTCGCTGTTCCAGAGGGATGATCGGCCTGGCCCACAACGGCAACCTGACCAATATTAACGCACTGCGCTCCCAGTTATTTTCAAACGGCTCGGTTTTCCAGTCCTCCACGGACAGTGAGGTTATAGTTAATCTCATTGCCAGGTACAGCCAGGGCAGTATTATAGACTCCATCATGAAGACGATGATTGACATAAGAGGCGCCTACTCCCTGGTGATCATAACTGAAAAAAGCCTGATCGGTGTGCGCGACCCTCACGGCTTCAGGCCTCTGTGTTTGGGACGCAGAGGTGACGCGTATGTTCTGGCATCTGAGTCCTGCGCCCTTGACGCCGTTGGAGCGGAGTTGGTGAGGGATGTGGAGCCCGGCGAAATAATAGTTATTGATGAAAACGGGCTGACTTCAAGAAAAGTGCTCCAGAGTAGTAACCGGGCGCACTGCATCTTTGAGTACGTCTATTTAGCCCGGCCGGACAGCCGCATTGACGGTTTTAATGTCAACAAGGTGCGCCGTGAAATGGGGCGGCAGTTGGCCAGGGAGTACAAGGTTGAAGCCGACATAGTTATCCCGGTGCCTGATTCCGGTAAAACAGCGGCCTGGGGATTTGCCCTGGAGTCCGGTATTCCCTACGAGGAAGGGTTGATGAAAAACAGGTACATTGGCCGTACTTTTATCCAGCCGAGCCAGAGCAACCGGGATCTTGGCGTAAAACTTAAGCTCAATCCCGTACGGGATGTCCTGGCGGGGAAACGGGTAGTGGTGGTGGATGACTCTATCGTAAGGGGTACCACCAGCGGTAAAATAGTAAGAATGATACGGGACTGCGGGGCCAGGGAAGTGCATTTTTGCCTCAGTTCCCCACCGATAATAAAATCCTGTTATTACGGCATAGACACTTCAAATGAGAAGGAACTCATCGCCGCTAATAATAATGTCGAAGAGATCAGAAAGTATATCGGAGCGGACGGCCTGCACTACCTTAGCCTGGAGGGACTGCTGGGAGTTTTCGGCGAAAACCAATGCAATTATTGCGTCGCCTGCTTCAGCGGGGATTACCCGGTGGACATTTCAGATGCTAATGGCGGCGGCAAGTACGTGCTTGAATGAGACGTGAGACTTGGCAGGCAAAAAAGGCAAACGAAAGGCAAATGGGGACGGTTCTTGCTTTGCCCGGTAAATATTGGTAATTAGCAAGAGAACCTTCTCCATGCTTCCTGATAAATTTAGACGTGAGATATGATTCGTAAGATGTGAGTGTAATGGGAGAGCTCAAGGGGAAAACCTAAGAGAAATACTAAATCCCACGTCTCACGACCCACGTCCCAATATGGAGGGTAATAATGGCCGGGAAAGATAAAAGTCTTACCTACGAAGACGCCGGAGTTAATATAGATGCGGGCAACAGGGCGGTACACCTGATGCGTAAGGCTGTACAGAGCACATTCAGACCGGAGGTGCTCACTGACATAGGCAGTTTCGGCGGTTTCTTTGCTCTAAATAAAGAAAGGTACCGTGAGCCGGTGCTAGTGGCCGGTACGGACGGGGTAGGCACCAAGCTCAGGGTGGCCATGTTGATGGACCGCCACCATACTATCGGTATTGACGCGGTGGCCATGTGCGTAAACGATATCCTGGTACAGGGCGCAGAACCCTTGTTTTTCCTGGACTATCTGGCTGTGGGCAAGCTTTTTCCGGAGAAGGTAGCGAGGATCGTGGAAGGTGTGGCTGAAGGCTGCCTCAGGGCGCGGTGCGCGCTGATCGGCGGGGAGACCGCAGAGATGCCGGGCTTTTACAGCGCTGATGAATACGATCTGGCGGGATTTGCCGTAGGTGTGGTGGATCGCGATAAGATTGTTGACGGTCGTGGAATCGTGCCGGGAGATTGCTTAATTGGCCTTCCTTCATCGGGACTGCACAGCAACGGTTACTCCCTGGCAAGAAAAGCTTTATTTGATATTGCCGGTTTCAGTGTAAACACTTTTCAGGAAAAGCTGGGCCGGACAGTAGGTGAAGAAATGCTGGAGCCGACCGTGATTTATGTGAAGGCGGTGTCACCGCTGCTGAACAAATTTGAGATTAAAGGGCTTGCTCATATTACCGGTGGTGGTTTGACGGAGAATGTGCCGCGAGTTCTGCCGGAAGGAACCGGAGTCAAGATCAAGTTGGGTTCATGGCCGGTTCACCCGGTTTTTGATTTGATCAGTCAAGCAGGCGGCGTGGAGGAGCGGGAGATGCTGCGTACTTTTAATATGGGCATCGGTCTGGTGGCTGTGGTTGCCGCTGAGCAAACTGAAGAGGTTATGGCAGATTTATCTGCCAGGGGCGAAAAAAGTTATCTTATCGGCGAGGTTGTTACGGGTTGTAAAGAGGTAATATTCATTTAATTTCTCATGTTTCAATTGGGGGGAGATTGTATTGGAAAAACTAAAATTAGGCGTTCTGGCATCAGGGCGGGGTTCAAATCTCCAGTCAATCATGGACGCTGCCGCAGCAGGTAAAATCAACGCTGAAGTAGCCGTGGTGATCAGTGACCAGGAAGATGCCTTTGCTCTTGAAAGAGCGCGCAAGGCTGGTATCCCGGCTGTACATGTGGACCCCCGCAAATCTGTTTCCAGGGAAGATTATGAAAAGGCAATATTGGAACAGTTGAAAGGACATGGTGTCGCCTTGGTTTGCCTGGCGGGTTACATGAAACTGGTGGGCAGGATACTATTGGAGGCTTACCCCAACAGAATTATGAACATACACCCGGCGCTTCTGCCCGCTTTCCCGGGATTGCACGGCCAGGAGCAGGCCTGGAAGTATGGGGTGAAGTTCAGCGGCTGCACCGTGCATTTTGTGGATGACGGTATGGATACCGGTTCTATAATTCTTCAAGCTGTTGTTCCAGTCTGCGATAATGACACTGCGGACATTCTGGCTGCCCGCATTCTTGAGCAGGAGCACCGGATTTATCCGGAAGCCATCGGGCTTTTTGCCGATGGGCGCCTGAATGTGAACGGCAGAAAGGTTTCTATCGTTAAATAAGAGATGGAGGGGATGTATATGGCGGTTAAACGTGCTTTAATCAGCGTTTCGAACAAAAACGGGGTTGTTGAATTTGGCAGGGGACTGGCTGAACTGGGAGTAGAGATTGTTTCCACCGGGGGTACGCTCAAAACCCTGCAAGAGGCCGGTGTGCCTGTTACATATATTTCTGATGTTACCGGTTTCCCTGAAATTTTGGATGGCCGGGTGAAGACCCTCCATCCGAAAGTGCACGGGGGGATCCTGGCCCTGCGTAATAAAGAACACCTGGACCAGCTCAGGAGTCACAATATCACCCCCATAGATTTGGTGGTGGTAAACCTGTATCCTTTCCGGGAGACTGTGGCCAGGCCTGGTGTAACATTGGAAGAAGCTATCGAAAATATTGACATTGGCGGCCCCACCATGGTTCGCTCCGCCGCCAAGAACTACGAAAATGTTCTCATAATCGTAAACCCGGAGCGCTACAGTGAAGTGTTGGACGCTCTTCGCAGCGGCCAGACAGGAAGTGATCTCCGGATGTCCCTGGCCCTGGAGGCCTTTGCCCATACGGCATCCTACGACGCAGCCATTACCGCTTATCTCGAAAACCTGGGATCTGGCGCTGAGCTGTTTCCGCCTACCTGGAACATCTCGGTGAAGCGGGCACAGGTTCTCCGTTACGGGGAGAACCCTCACCAGGCGGCAGCCTTTTACCGCGACCAGTCAACTACGGGCCCGTGTGTAGGCAATGCTATGCAGCTTTCGGGCAAAGAGCTGTCTTACAATAATATTCTTGACTTAAACGCGGCCTTTGAGTTGGTAAGGGAGTTCAGCGAACCGGCCGCCGTTATAATAAAGCACAATAATCCCTGCGGCTGCGCCTGTTCGACCGGGCTGCTTGACGCGTACAAGAAGGCGCTGGAGGCAGATCCAGTTTCCGCATACGGCGGCATTGTGGCTTTTAACAGGGTTGTTGACTCAGCGACTGCCGGGGAAATGGCTAAAATATTTTTAGAGGCTATTATCGCTCCAGGCTATGATGATGGAGCTCTCAAAATTTTAAAGGCCAAGGCTAATTTAAGGCTGCTGGTTACCGGCGAGATCACCGGACAGACTGATGACCGCCTGGAGATCAGGAAGGTAAATGGCGGACTGCTGGCTCAGGAGTTCGACCGGAAAGTTTTTAACCCCTCAGAATTGAAAGTGGTTACTAAAAGGCAGCCGACCAAAGAAGAGATGGATGAACTCGTTTTTGCCATGACCCTGGTAAAACATGTGAAATCCAACGCTATTGTGGTAACCAGTGGGCTTCAGGTCATCGGGGTCGGCGCCGGCCAGATGAACCGGGTAGGCTCTGCAAAGATTGCTTTTGAGCAGGCCGGTGAAAAAGCACGTGGCGCGGTGCTCGGCTCGGACGCTTTTTTCCCGTTCGAAGATACTGTCACAGAAGCGGCTAAAGCGGGTATAACAGCCATAATCCAGCCCGGTGGCTCCATCCGGGACGAAGAATCTATAAAAGCCGCGGATGAAAACGGCATAGCCATGGTTTTCACAGGCATGAGACACTTCAAACACTAATGAGACGTGGGAAGTGAGACGTGAGAAATGGGACGTGGGAAGTCCGACGACCGACGTCTGAAAATGTAGGTCTGGATTTATCCGGACAATTGTGCGGATGAATCCGCACCTACATCTCGGGGGCAAACGCGGGGGCAAACGGGGACGGTTCTTGCTTTGCCCGGTAAATATTGGAAATTGGTCAATAGCCCCAAAGAAATGCAGTATATACCTACGTCCGACGTCTGACGACCGACGACTAAA
>CAZIYV010000074.1:0-16236 GCA_964543575.1 uncultured Pelotomaculum sp. | reverse complement strand
TAACAATTTATTTTTAAAAAATTATTAGATCCTGGTCAGGAAGAGTATTATTACTCCGGGCTATTACTAATAACTGTTCAGCTCTTTAATAATGGATATTCCTGAACTCGTCCCTATACGGTTTGCGCCTGCCTCGATCATTTGCAGAGCTTTTGTTAAATCACGAATGCCCCCCGCAGCCTTAATACCTATACCCGGTCCTGCTGTTTTTTTCAACAGAGCTACATCGCTGGCAGTAGCCCCTCCTTTAGCAAAACCAGTTGAAGTTTTAACGAAGTCCGCACCAGATAAAACCGCCAGTCTGCACGCGTCTATCTTTTCATCCTCAGTTAAAAGAAATGTTTCTAAAATTACTTTTATAACTATGCCGGGCTTTTCCAGTCTGGCTGCCTTTATTGCTCCTTCCAGGTCCGATCTTACCTTGTTTAATAGACGTTCTTTGAGATAACCTATATTAATCACCAGGTCAAGTTCGGCTGCTCCTGAGCGCACTGCGGCAGCAGCCTCGGCCGCCTTTATGGACGACTCGTTAGCTCCCAGCGGAAACCCTATGACAGTGCATACCCCGACTGGCGAGCCGTCCAGAGCCGCAGCGGCGGCACTCACAAAACAGGGATTTATGCATACTGTTCTAAAGCCATATTCCCTGGCCTGCCTGCACAGTTCCACAATATCACTTGGAGTGGACTCCGGTTTTAAAAGAGTATGGTCGATATAGCCGGCCAATTCCGTTTTAGTAAAGAGTATGCTCATATCTGTTTCAGCTTTTCTGCAGAGATAATTTGACAAGATTATCTATAAGATCCGGGAACTCGATTCCGGCTGCCTTAGCCGCGTCAGGGAACAGGCTGGTCGCGGTCATACCAGGAATGGTGTTTACTTCAAGTATATATGGTGACCCGCCGCCGTCCAAGATAAAGTCAACCCTGGCCAGACCCCGGCATCCAAGAGCTTTAAAAGTGCGGACGGCAAGGTCTTTAATCACATTCTGCCGCTCTTCTGGAATACGGGGCGGGATAATATGGTCACTCATGCCGGCGGTGTATTTGGCCTCGTAGTCGTAAACACCAGTGGTAGATACTATCTCAATCAGGGGCAGTGCCACCGGACTATCGTTGCCAAGTACCGCGGCCGTAAGTTCTACTCCTTCTATGAATTGTTCCACCAGCGCAACGGGATCGTACCTGAAAGCCAGCTCTAAAGCCGCTCCCAGATCCTCCCTGCGGTGAACGAAAGATATGCCTATGGTGGAACCCTGGGTTGGTGCCTTAACCACCAGCGGCAGCCCCATCTCACGGCATATTTGATCTGTGATATGTTCTAGCCCGGCCTCCCTTGCTTCCCCGCGCATGATTGTTTTAAACAGAGGTGTGGGCAAACCCTCAAATATGATTATTTTCTTGGTTGCAATCTTATCCATGGCCAGAGCGCTGGCCAGCACGCCTGAACCTGTATAGGGCAAATCCAGCATTTCCAGTAAACCTTGAATGCTGCCATCTTCACCGTATTTGCCGTGCAGCGCCAGAAAAGCCAGATCTATTCCCGTTTGCTTTATTTTTTCAATGATATCAAAACCTACATCTATTTGTACCGCAGGGTAGCCTTTAGTTATCAGCGCTTTGTAAATAGCGTCACCTGTCCGAAGGGATACTTCCCTTTCGGAGGATCTTCCGCCCATCAGGACCCCAATTTTAGGCGCCATTACTTTCACCTCCGCTATAATTATTTTTTAGGATGATACTATTATATTCTTTTTGATCAGTGTAAATCCTCCAGTGGCAGTGGGCACAATGTACAAATTTAATTCCTCACTTTTTTATTTATCATATTCCTTTAAGTAATTTCCCTATAAAATATATTCTGGCAATAATGAGCAGATGTCCTAAATAATTAAATGACAAATATGATTCAGAATCGATAATAATTTATAAATTAGGTATATTATTATTGACATTGGTTCATATAGAAAGTTATAATTATTATGAAATAATGACCATAATAGATTTGGGTTAGAACATTTTCTATAAGAAAGGGGGGAGATCCTTGAAAGTAGCCGTTACCTCCATGGGTAAAAACTTGGAAAGCAAAGTTGATCCAAGATTTGGCCGCGCTAACTGGTTTTTAGTGGTTAACACAGAAACAGGCGATTATGATGTTGTTAATAACGAACAAAACTTGAACGCCGGTCAGGGTGCCGGCATCCAGTCTGCGGAAAATATCAGCCGCTACGGAGTTGAAGCTGTAATTACCGGTAACTGTGGTCCTAAAGCCTTTAAAACTCTAGGCGCAGCTGGTATCAAAGTGTATTGTGGCGCCGAAGGCACAGTGGCAGAAGTTCTGGAAAAATTCAACAGCGGCAAATTGAATATCGCTGCTGGAGCCAATGTTGAAGGTCATTGGGTTTAAGAAGAGTTAAATCAAAGGAGGTTTGAAAGATGCCTAGAGGAGATGGAACCGGACCGGCAGGCAAAGGTCCGGGAACAGGCAGGAGAAAAGGCCAGTGTGGCGCAGGTAGAGGTATGGGACAAGGTCAAGGACAAGGTCAGGGCCAAGGTCAGTGCCAAGGTCAGGGACAAGGTCAGGGACAAGGTCAGGGACAAGGTCAAGGTCAAGGACAAGGTCAGGGCCAAGGTCAGGGCAGAGGAAATGTTCGCCCGTAGGACTGATCCTCTCACGCTGCGAAAGGAGGAGTTCGGTTATGCCAGGTTTCAACGGTACGGGCCCGCTTGGCGCCGGATCAATGACAGGACGCGGGCAGGGTTACTGTATGAGTTATATTGTCCCGGACACGGGCTTTAACCCCTGGTTTTGCCGGGGTGGCCGAGGCCGGGAACGGCGGCGTTGTTATAATGCCACCGGGCTGCCCCGTTGGGCAAGATGGGCATCCGGCGCAGTACCGGCAGGGGCTGTGTACGCGCCCCCGCTAAGCGGTGGCCAGGAGCTAAACTTCCTCAAGGAGCAGGCCGGCTACCTGGAAAGCGCCCTTGAGCAGGCCCAAAAGCGGATTAAAGAAATAGAAAGCAAAGAATAAGATGCACACCCATTTCAGGGGGAAATATTATGACATCAGAATTAACTATAGCTGTAGCAAGTGGTAAAGGAGGGACGGGAAAGACCACCGTCTCTGCGAGCCTCGCCTGTACAGCGGCAGATGCCGGGTACAAAGCAGCTTATCTGGACTGCGATGTTGAAGAGCCCAATGGGCATCTTTTTTTGAAACCCGCCATTGAGCGCCGCCACCTTGTCGGCATACCGGTCCCGGTGGTTGATCAAGAGAAATGTATTGCCTGCGGCGCCTGCGGAGAAATCTGCCAGTACAGCGCCATTATCAGTATCAACAAAAACGTCCTTGTTTTTGATAAAATGTGCCATGGATGCGGGGGGTGCAGCCTGGTTTGCCCCTCAGGAGCCATCACTGAAAACAGCAGGCATATTGGTGTAATTGAAGAGGGAAATGCCGGCAGGATCGATTTTTACCACGGCAGGCTTAACGTAGGTGAAGCCATGAGTCCGCCTCTGATAAAGGCAGTGCGCTCAGCCGGCAAAGGCAACGGGTTGAACATTATCGACGCGTCCCCCGGCGCTTCCTGCCCGGTAGTTGCAGCAATTAGAGGCGTGGATTATGTCCTTCTGGTCACCGAGCCCACCCCCTTCGGGATTAACGACCTGGACATTGCCGTCAATATGATACGGGAACTAAAGATCCCTTGCGGGGTGGTTGTGAACAGATGCGTTCCTGATTACACCCTCGCCCGCGATTTCTGCAGGGATAAAGACATCAAAATACTGGCGGAGATTCCCGATGACCGCAGGGTTGCCGAAGCTTACTCCAGGGGCGAACTGCCGTACTCGGCCGTGCCGGGTTACCGGGAACTGTTTGAAACACTCCTGATCTCTGTTATGAAAGAGGCGAGACGGTGAAAGAAATAACGGTCATCAGCGGCAAAGGCGGTACCGGTAAGACAAGCCTGGTGGCTTCCCTGGTTTCCCTGGCTGAAAAACCGGTTGTAGCAGACTGCGACGTGGACGCGGCCGACCTGCACTTGGTCCTTGACCCTCAGGTCAAACAATTAAATGACTTTAGCGGCGGTAAAAGCGCTAAAATTATACCGGATAAATGCACTAACTGTGGTATGTGCTTTAAACTCTGCCGTTTTGGTGCGGTAGTTAAAGATGAGAATAAAAAGCCTTATTATGCTATAGACCACATAGCCTGTGAGGGATGCGGCGTATGCAGCCACTTTTGCCCGGAAAAAGCGATTGAATTCAAGCCGGAAGTTAACGGCCAGTGGTTTATTTCAGATACCCGCTACGGGCCTATGGTCCATGCCAAACTTGGTATCGCCCAAGAAAATTCCGGTAAACTGGTCGCCCTGGTACGCAACCAGGCCAAGATGATCGCCGAAGAAAAGGACCTGTCATATATAATTGTTGACGGCCCGCCGGGCATTGGCTGTCCGGTAATCGCATCGATAACAGGTGCAGACAGCGTATTAATAGTTACGGAACCAACAGTATCCGGCGAACACGATCTTGACCGGGTCGTTGAATTAATTGATTTTTTCAAGATCCCTGCCTATCTTTGCATTAACAAATTCGATATTAATCCTGAGATGAGTGACAAAATCGAGCAAAAAGCCAGGGCTGGCGGAGTTAAGGTTGTAGGCAGGGTGCGGTATGACCGAACCGTAACCGATGCCCAGATCAAAGGGCTTCCGGTAGTAGAGCTTACCGACGCGCCTGCAGCAGCAGATATTAAGAAAATGTGGAATAACCTGTTGCAAGAAATAACTAAAATAACGAAAGGGAGTTAGAAAACTATGAAAATTGCGCTGCCAATCGCAGGAGAACAGTTATGTATGCATTTTGGACATTGTGAAAAATTTTACTTTTTCGATATTAAACCTGATACTAAAGAAATTCTAAAAAAAGACACTTTAACCGCCCCACCTCATGAGCCCGGATTGCTCCCCAAACTGCTGGCAGAAAAAGGAGTCAACCTTGTTATTGCAGGGGGCATGGGAGCACGTGCGCAGCAGCTTTTTAACCAAAACGGAATAAAAGTTGTAACCGGCGCCAATCCTGCCAACGGCAGCCCGGAAGAAATAATTAAATCTTACTTAGCCGGTTCACTGCAGACTGGGGCCAATATCTGCGATCATTAACTATCTGCGACACATGTAAGAATGAACAAAAGGCAGATTGCGGTGATGATACCAAAAGCATCTTGTGTCAGCTTGCCCCCGGGGGACTAATTTTCCGGGGGCTCGTAATTTAATTATTCCCAAAATCAGTAGAGACAGGGGCAAGATAATATTGACTCTTATTTTGTAGAATTGCCATACCGCATCTGGAAGGAAGTGTTTTCCCTTGACGTAAAACACATTATTTTTTATAATTAAAAACAGACATGAGCTTACAATCATAGGGGAGTAGCTCAATGGTAGAGCACTGGTCTCCAAAACCAGGTGTTGCAGGTTCGAGCCCTGTCTCCCCTGCCAAGTAATATCAAGCCTTCCAGGGCTTTTTATTTTTACCTTAATTAATATTCTGGGACATTTCCGGGACATTTTGTTTTAGGGACAAACAGAAAGCGCCCATCCTGCCCGTAAAGCGAGATAACCGCCTCCGGGCCAGCCTCGCCGATCAGGGTATCCGAATATTAATTTGTTTTCATTTATCTCACCAACCTAATAATTATTGTTTATGCCAGGGACCATAATGATTATAGTTACAAAACATTTCTATGGCATCTCTGGATGTATATTCAACTTCTTTTATTGCCATCAGTGTTTTATAATAACCCTTCTTATCATAAAATCTTTGCAACACCCCATCAAAAACAATACCCCCCGGTATTTCAACCCAAGCATGATTACACATAAAATAATCATTATCATATTGGCCGTGAATTAATTTAACATAATATGCCACTGGTTCATTTAAATCAAAAACATAATCCATTGCTTTCTTAAAACACAATTTAGGATAATATCTTCTCGCTTTCCCAGTGTGGTATTCTTGTGGAGCTTCAACTTCACAGTGTTTGATTTCGTTTATTCGTGACTCTTTTAATTTTTTCCAATCAAAAACTTTTTCCAATGCCTCACCAACCTTTCATTGACATTGTAACACAATGCGGTATGTATAAATAGAAATTGGGACATTTCTGGGACATATTACAAAAAAACAACCAAAATTAGTTATTATTATTCAGGAAGCGGGACAGAAGATACCTAGGGATATAAAGGTTTATCAGAAGTATTCGGTAGTGGTCAGGAAGGCATTTGCAGGTCTCCAAAACCAGGTATTGCAGGTTCGAGCCCTGTCTCCCCTGCCAAGTAATAAAAAGGAACTGCAACTGCGCAGTTCCTTTTTATTTTATCACTTGAGAATACAGATATTTTCTTTATCCTTAATAATTCTTCCTTCTCTGACCAGTTCATCCGCTAAAATGCTAAAAGTGATAAACTGTTGAATACCTGCTAATTCCATCACTTTATTTATTTCTCTAGCGTTTCCAAGTTCCTTGATCGCTGCGAATAATGCTTCTTTTTTCAGTTCTACAAATTCTTTGATATCCTCTTCTAACTTTTCTGTTCGATAAACAGTGTCATTAGATCTTATAAAATATCCAAGCTTGATAAACTCCTCAATGTCACTGCTGTTGTTAGCCTCTAAAAATATTAAGTGTCTAAAAAGCTCTTCGTCCATATGTCAGGCCTCCTAACGTTTCCGAACTTGACACCTAAATTCTGTTTCTGCTCTTTTGAAATAAATATTTCATATAGAAAGATATTATCCTTGACAGTTATTTCGACATGTTTTGCGATTGAAGATGTCAGGTTCAGAGTCCGACTCCATTTCTTCGATTAGATAATCAATCGCCCTGGCATAAACACCGTTTAAAATACTGAAAAGTTCAATAATGGTTGTTTCTTCAGAAACGCTAATATCTAAGTCACTTAGAGCTTTAGCAATATAGTTGGCGCCCCGGCTTTTGTTTTCTAAAAAGTAACTTATATCCAAAGTTAAACCCCCTTATTTCCCTTTTTTAATAACTAGTTCATATGCCAAATATGACCGTACCTGTTTGACCATATCAAAGCGAACCATGCCAGGCGAGTCATTAAATAAAAAGCGGGGTAATCCGCTTTTTATTATTTTTCAGCTTCAGCCTCAGCTTTGGCCTTTTTAACTATTTCATCGCACTGGCGGGCCGGTACTTCTTCATAGCTGTAAAACTCCATGGAGAAAGATCCGCGCCCCTGAGTCATAGATTTGAGGTCAATAGCGTAGCGGTACATTTCCGACAGGGGCACGGTAGCTTTGATTATTGTGAGCCTGCCTACCGACTCGGTGCCCTGCACGCGCCCGCGTTTGGTATTAAAGTCGCTGATGATGTCCCCCATAAAGTTTTCAGGAACAACCACTTCCACATTCATGATAGGCTCTAAAAGAGCCGGCTTGGCCTGCAGCACTCCTTTCTTAAAAGCCAGGGAAGCTGCGATTTTGAAGGCAAGCTCCGAAGAGTCCACGTTATGGTAAGATCCGTCGTAAAGTGTTGCCTTGATACCGGTTGTAGGATAACCTGCCAGCACTCCCTCAGTCAAGGCTTCACGGAGACCTTTCTCCACAGCCGGGAAATACTGTCTGGGAACGGAACCACCGAATATATCCTCTTCAAAAAGAAAGTCTTCTTCAGGGCAGGGCTCAAAGCGAATCCAGACATGGCCGTACTGGCCCCTGCCGCCGGATTGTTTCTTGTGCTTTCCTTCTATTTCCACCTTTGACCTGATTGTTTCCCTGTATGGCACCTTGGGATCGGTCATCACAACATCCACACTGTATTTACGCTTTAGTTTTTCGATCATGGTGTTAATATGGAGTTCACCTGTACCTGTAAGCAGCGTTTGTTTGGTTTCAGTATTCTTTTCTACGCGCAAGGTAGGATCTTCTTCAAGAATCTTGGAGATGGCGTCTCCCAGCTTATCCTCATCGTTTTTGCTCTTGGGGCTGATGGCTACGGTCAGGGTTGGCACGGGGAATTTGATTCCTTCCAGCTCCACAGTCTTATCCTTTTCACACAGCGTGTCGCCTGTGCCGGTATCTTGCAGCTTCACTACCACCGCCAGATCGCCTGTCTGGACCGCATCGGTGGTGACGGTGTTTTTGCCGCGAACGAAAAGCACATTGCCGATTCTTTCCGTCTTCCCCTTTTTGCTGTTAGAAACGGTTGCATCGCTCTTGAATGTGCCGCTGTAAACCCTTAAAAAGTTCATTTTACCAACATACGGGTCGGCTATAGTCTTAAATACCAGCGCCGCCATCGGCCCTTCGCCTGCTTTGGGGACAGGCAGATAATCAACCACTACGTCATTCAGCTGAGCCACACCAATGTTTTTAGTTGCTGAACCCGCCAGTACCGGTACTACTTTACGCTGCTCGATACTTTTTTTAAGTCCTTCTTTTATCTCTTCCGGGGTAAGCTCTTCCCCTTCCAGGTATTTCATGGTCAGATCGTCGTCTCCCTCAGCGGCCGCTTCCAGCAGTTGCTCACGGTACTGGGCGATTTCGTCTTCCAGTTCGGCGGGAACCGTTGTTTCTTCTCCTTTTCCCGCTCCGGTATAGGCCTTGCCATTAATAATGTCAACCACACCGCTGAATGCGCTGAAAGATCCAATGGGAATCTGGACCGGCACAAAATTGGCCTTGAACTTTGACTTGAGATCATCCAGCACTCTTTCAAAATTGGCATTTTCACGGTCCATCTTATTAATAAATACGATTCTGGGCAGGTCGTATTCGTCCGCTATATCCCAAATAACCTCATGCTGTACTTCAACTCCGTCCACGGCTGAAACCACAAACATGGTGGAGTCGGCAACCCTCAAAGCGCCTTTTACCTCGCCTATAAAATCCGAAAAACCGGGTGTATCCAGCAGGTTAATTTTCACACCGTTCCACTCACACGGAACAAGACTGGTGTGAACAGTAATTTGTCTCGCGATTTCCTCCGGGTGGTAATCCGAGGTTGTGGTGCCGTCCTCCACTCTGCCCAATCGTGAAAGAATTCCGGTATTAAAGAGCATTGCTTCAACCAGGGATGTCTTACCGGCCCCGCCGTGCGCTACCACCCCAAGGTTGCGTATTTGTTCTGTTTGATAATTCTTCAAAATACTTGCCTCCTTTTGTAAATAATGGTTCCCTAAATAAATATTTCTATACTTATTAAAAACCATAAATGGACATTTATGGTTAAAAACAAAAAATAAGAACCCCTGAGAGTTCAAAAGTTTATTTAAATAAACTTCTCAAGTCAAAACACATCAAAGTATTTCTACAGAGCAGCTTTAAAATCCTTGTTATAAAAAAAATATGAGATATTTTTTCAAAAATATCGTTCTTAAAGCTATTTGATGCACATAGGTAAATTAAGGATATTCAGGCCTTAACAGGTTATTAGTTATTAATCTTTGTTTATATTATTTTGGGAAGGCAGATGCTTTATTAAACAGTCCTTTATTTATGGAGCCCTGGTCCTTCTGGCATCAAGTCTCTTTAACCGGACTCTGGGTTTTGTCTACCAGGTTCTAATGATCCGGCTGATCCTTCCGGAGGGGCTCGGCCTCTTCGCTATGGTTTATCCCATTTACGTTCTGGTATTAGTCGTAGCCACAGCGGGCATTCCAGTGGCTATATCCAAGCTGGTAGCGGAGGAAGCAGCTCTTAAAAATATGCGCGGCGCCTACCGTATTTTTTACAGCTGCTTCGGAGTCCTGGTTATTAGCAGTTTCCTGGTCAGCGTTATTTGTTTTCTGGCCACACCAGTCTTGCTTAAATATGTATTCCCTAATCCAAAGGTATACTATATTTTTTTGAGCCTCATTCCAGGTGTGATCATAGTGGCCCTTTGTTCAGCTGTCAAAGGTTTTTTCCAGGGGTTGCAGCAAATGACGCCAACCGCCCTGACTCAATCTTTGGAACAACTGCTCAGAGTTGTTTCAGGGCTTTTTTTCGCTCACCTGCTTTTGCCAAAAGGTGTTGAATACGCGGCTGCGGGAGCTTCAATAGGCGTGGTCATTGGTGAAATGTCAGGCTTTCTTATGATCACAACTATTTTCATCAGGCGCCGGCCTCGTGTAACCGAAAGGACAACCTGCTGCAAACCAGAACCTTTAAGACAAATAGCGGGAAGAATCTCAAGTCTGGCTGTGCCTGTCACGCTAACCCGCTTTATTTCAACCTTGTTTTTATCGATCGAAGCGGTGCTCATTCCACAGAGGCTCCAGGCCGGCGGTCTCAGTCTGGTTGATGCTACTGCCGCCTACGGCCAGTTTGTAGGCATTGCCCAAAGCATTTTATTTGTTCCAAGTACAGTCACCATATCGCTTGCCACTGCATTGATCCCAGCTGTATCTGACGCGCTGGCGGTGAATAACATCGGTCTGGTCCGGTCACGTTGTGAAACGTCGATAAGGATAACACTACTGGCAGGGCTGCCCTGTGTGGTAATATTCCTGCTGCTGGCAGATGAGCTTTGCGGGACAATTTTCGGCTATGCGGAGGCAGGCGCCAGCCTTAAGGTTCTTGCCCTGGGCGGCATTTTTCTTTATCTGCAGCAAACTACCACAGGTATTCTCCAGGGTATGGGCGAGGCCTCACTTCCTTTTCGAAATCTTGTTATCGCCTCAGTATTTAAGTTAATCGGTATTTTTTATTTAAGCGGACTGCCGCACCTGGGTATTAAGGGCAGTGCGGCGGCTATAGTCTCTGGTTACATGATCATGGCCTGCTTGAACATTTCTGATATATGCCATTCAACCGGTCTGAGAATCAATCTTTTTAAAGTAATTCTCAAGCCGTTAACAGCTGCGGCAGGTATGGGAGTGTTAATGCTTTTGTACCGTTATTATTGTTTTTACCCCAAAATTGGTTTTCTTTATGTCACTGGCACTATCCTTAGCGGCCTTTTTACTTATTTCTTTCTTTTAATATTAAACGGAGGTATCGGCAAAAATGATTTGACTCGTTTTAAAAGCATCTATTATTAAAATAAGCTTGCAGCATTTTATGGTTTTAAATAAAGAAATAAACTGGTTTATTCTGACCCTTTTTTCAGCATAATAAAAATTGACCTATTCAAAAATCCATTTGAGGAGGAAAGGAAAATGTCACAGAATTCTAATAGACAGAAGCTTCTGCCAGATCAGGTGCTTGATCAGTTCAAGTATGAAATAGCCGGCGAACTTGGGATAACTCCACAAATAAAAGATGGAAACTGGGGCGAACTGAGCTCCCGTGACTGCGGACGTGTTGGCGGCAGGATCGGCGGCAATATGGTCAAGGTAATGATCAAGCGGGTGGAAGGATCTCTTGCTGACAGTGACAATAATTAAAAATATGCTCGTTCAAGGGTTATAAGCTCTTATTTTTTTGACTGTTGATTTCAACTTTTCTAAGTAGCTGTAGTCTGTCAAATCGAACTGTATAGGTGTTACTGAGATATAACCTTCCTTAATAGCCCACACATCTGTTTCCGGGTCATCTTCATCAAGATCAAAAGGTTCACCGGCCATCCAGAAGTAGACCCTGCCCCTGGGGTCTATTCTTTTGTCAAAAATATTTACATACCGCCTGTTGCCAAGCCTGGTAGTTTTTATACCCTGCGGTGTTCCAGGCGGCGTGTTAATGTTCAATAAAGTGCGGGACGGCAGTGTGCTGCCCATAACCGCAACTATTTCCTTAATGAAATTTCCTGAAAATGTGAAGTCCCGGTATTCATAACTGGCCAGTGAGATGGCGATTGACGGAATCCCGTTGATGGTGCCTTCTACAGCAGCGGAAACTGTACCGGAGTACAACACATCCGTACCCAGGTTCGCCCCGAAATTAATGCCTGAAATAACCAGGTCAGGGGGTTCTGGAAGCAAAGCTTCCAGGCCCAGCTTTACGCAGTCCGCAGGAGTGCCATCCACCGCCCAGCCTGTGACGGAAGTGCCGGGATAAGTCCATTCCTTTACCCTTAAAGGCCGGTGCACAGTTATTTTGTGTCCGGTCGCGCTTCTTTCACGGTCCGGGGCTACGACATAAATCTCATGTTGTTCCTGTAAAGCAACCCTTAATTCTTTAAGTCCGTCCGCGTCAATACCATCATCATTGCTGAGTAAAATTCGCATATAGCATCTCCATTATGTTTCATAGATAGATATAGTCATTGTCTCGTTTTTAGCATCCTTAGTAAGGCCAAAAATAACATTTTTGTCCTTCAGGATTTTGTTTAGAAAATCAACTATTTTGTACATGTCATCGTACGATTTAAAACTTTTTGTAGCAATAAGTTCAAGTTTGCTCATTTTTGAATTCTCCATACATCGGCCCTTAAGCTTTTCAGCAAGATTAGAAGACTTATGATTTTTCTAATCCTTAATCAGGGCAAACGCCTCCGCCCGGGTTGCGTCATGCTTATGTAAAACGCCTCTCACTGCTGAAGTTACAGTTTTTGATCCCGGTTTTTTTATGCCTCTAAAGGTCATGCACATATGCTCGGCCTCAATTACCACAAGTACGCCGTATGCTTTTAACCTGTTCATAATACTGTCGGCAATCTGTGAAGTGAGGCGCTCCTGCAGTTGCGGGCGCCGCGCATAGCCGTCCACTACCCTGGCCAGCTTTGATAAACCTGTAACATGGCCTTTGCGTGGGATGTAAGCCACGTGGGCTTTGCCGTAAAATGGGAGCAGGTGGTGTTCACAGACTGAATACAAGGGTATGTCTTTTACAATAACCATCTCATCATGGTCTTCTCCAAAAACTTTCTCCAGGTGCAGCTCAGGGTCTTCTTCCAAGCCATAAAATATTTCTCTATACATCCGGGCAACCCTCGCCGGTGTGTCCACTAGTCCTTCCCTGTCCGGATCTTCTCCGATTCCCTCTAAAATTAGTCTGACCGCATGCTCAATTTTTGCATCATCAAACAATTTTCTTTACCCTCCCTAAAGGAAACCCATAACCTTGTGCATCTGAGGTATGATCCTGACATCATCCAAGATTCTCAGCGCGCGCTGTTGTAATTGCAGCGCGTAGTTGGGGGTTACAGGCTTTATATTTGCATTCTCGCTTACCGGCTGAATGATCAAGATTACGCCCGGAGAGTTATTTTTAATCATCTCAGCGGCGATATCTATCTCTGTAAAAGTTGTGTTCCCTCCGACCACAACCTTTACAAAGGTCCTTTTTATTTTGGCGATATGTAAAAATCTTCTATGTTGATCCCAAAATTCGCTCTCACCCGTGACACTGGGCAGCTTGAAATCCATGGCCACTGTGTCAATCAGATCAATTACCTGGGCCAGGTTATCCGGCAGGGTTCCGTTCGTCTCCAGGTAAATACCACGTCTTGTCCCTTTTAACAGCGGGACTAACTCTTTAATCAAACCAGGATAAAGCAGTGGCTCTCCGCCGGTCAGGCTCACCGAATCATGCCAGTATAGGCCAAGCGCCATTGTTGCTAAAGCAATATCTTCAGTTCGCAGAGGGTTTGGCAGTTGCTTAAAATCATTACCGCCAGGTTCTGTTTCTACACGACAATATGCAGGCGTTTCACCAGATAGCGTGTCACAGTAAGCACAGTCAATATTGCACCCGTGTACTCTGATAAAAATCTGGCGGCATCCCAGCAGCGGCCCTTCGCCCTGAACCGAGGAAAAAATCTCACTTACCGGGTAGGCCATATTATTTTACCCCCCGTACTTTACAGCGGGCCATCCGGATCTCGCAACATTCTCTGGCGTACTGGCCGCATATGGCTTGGCCCAGGTGCGTCACCTGGTTTTCGGCAACACCCAGATCCGCCAGCCCGACCGCAGCGACAGGTACATCCTTGCTGGAGATATTCAACCCGGTGTGAATCATGGTGGAAACCGGTGAAAGTGTGGCAATGGATACTGACAATTTTTTTTTGTGATAAAACAGATCATCGCCACTTCGTTTTAAATTTGTGCCGGTGAAATTTTCAATAACATCTTTTATAATAGCTATAAAAAGCCTCTGTCTAAAAATGGTTTTTTCTAAATCCAGTTCAAAATGTTCCACAATAAAATGGAGCATGTCGGTGCTGTAAATCGGGGCATTATTTCTTACATCTTCCAGATCCACCATTTCAGGCAAATTTACCCGGCAGGGTCCGCGAAAGGCCACCACGCTGTCACACTGCAAACCAAAGTTGCGAAAGGCCCAGAGTGATGACAGTTGAGTACCGTCGTATGTAATTGTCTCGGTGATAAAATGCTCGATCACAGGTATCCTCCAATTACTGCTTATGAATTCATCATCATCTAAAAATCATCTTCCCAGTTAAGGCCTGCAGCTTTTGCGGCACGCAGCAGACGCATACAGCTTTCACAGCGACCGCACATTTTCTCTTCACCCCTGTAACAGCTCCAGACATACTGAAATGGAAGCCCCAAAGTCATGCCAAGTTTAATAATCTCCACCTTGTCCAACTGCTGGGTATAGCTTACCAGTCTAACCTTTTGCAGTGTGGAAAATCTAAGGGCAAAATTAACTGCGCTGACAAAATCCTGGCTGTTGTCCGGGAAGGTGGCAGCCTCTTCGCGATTGAAACCCGTAATAATAATATCGCATTTATACGCTTCGGCAAAGGACGCCGCGATGTTAACAAACAAACCGTTTCTGTTCGGCACCCAAACCAGCGCGGCAGAGGCGCCTGATTTATCATGATCATCCAGATCTGGTAATCCTGGTTCCGGCAAATCTTCATTTGATACGAGGGTGGTTCTGGTGATTTCTCTTAAAAAGTTCAACTCAACCACCCGGTGGCTAACTTTATAATAAGACGAAAGAGCTGCGGCAGCCTTCTTTTCTTTATCAGCGGATTTCTGACCATAGTCAATAGTCAGGCTCAAGACAACATCTGTTTCTCTCAGTGCATGTGCGAGGGAAACTGAGGAGTCCAGACCTCCGGATAATAGCACTATGCTTTTCATGCCGGTTCTTGACCCTCCGTATATGACGCGGAAGCGTCAGGTGATTCCCAAACTCGCACGACTGCTACTTTTACAGGACATGCACGGTCACTATACTCCATTTTTAAACGTTGGTAGATATACCTAGCTACGTTTTCAACTGTGGGGTTCTCTGCCCCACCTTTTTTGAAAGGGGCCAAGTCGTTGAGATTAACATGATCCAGTTCATCCACAATATTCTTGACTTTGTTCTTTACCTCTCTAAAGTCAAGCAGCATCCCTGTATGATCAAGATCCGGCCCCTTGAAAGTTACTTCAACCTGCCAGGTATGACCGTGTAACCGGGCGCAGGGACCGTTGTAATCACTCAAAGAGTGGGCGGCTGCAAAGCGTGTTTTTACCGCAAGTTCATACATTTACACATGCCTCAATTCTGCACATCGTAGCCCGTGTCCTCAATAGCCTTGACCAGACCTGCACGGTCAACCCTGTCCTGGTCATAGGAAACATCAACAGATTTTGAAGTTAAATTGACCTCTGCGTCACGGACCCCGTTAGTCTCTTTTAGAGCTATTTCAACTGCGGCCTTGCAATGACTACAGCTCATACCTTCTACTTTTAAAGTAATCATTTCCATGCTGACTCCCCTTCCTGACTTTAATTTTCCCCCGTTAAAAAACCATATTCCCATTAAAAACTCACATAAAAAAACTGTTGTTTTTTTATACTAAAATAAGAGGAGGGAATCCAGAGTGAGCAATTATGATCAAGGTGATAATTTTGTCAGAGAAAGAACCGGTTCAGCTACCATGATCAATTTGGATGGTAAATGGGAACATGATTTTACTGATGGTCAAGCCACTTTAAATGGTAAATTAAAGAAGAAAGCAAAGATTGACAAGAAAAACATTGAAGCTAAATAAAAAAAGTTAAAAAATTATTCTTTGCGGGATTTAAGTCATAGATATTAACCAGTTACATAAAAATAATTATAATTACTTTTTGGAGGTGTTGCAATGCCTTTACCAAATAAGGACAGCTTTGCCGGAGGGATTCAAATAATCAATGTATTAAAAGGAACTGTCATTACCATTTTCATATCCTTCTTCTTGAGCATCGGAGCCGGAGTTGTTTTTCACTTTTCCTCGATTACTGAGCAATCTTTGCCCTGGTTCGCCGTAACAATTCTGGCTGCAAGTTCGTTCTGCGGTTCCCTAGTAGCGGGCAGGGGTGCAGGCAACAGGGGACT
>CAZIYV010000073.1:4075-16340 GCA_964543575.1 uncultured Pelotomaculum sp. | reverse complement strand
GGAAAATCTAAAGTACCTCACCATAGCTGCATCGAGCGGCGCACAGGTGCCTTTAGCCCAAGTGGCCGAGGTGACCAGGGGAAGCGGGACCATCCAGATTAAGCGGGTTGCCCGCCAGCGGACCATAACAGTGAGAGCAAACATTGGGGGTACGAACCAGGGGGCCTTTACCCAGGAAATCGGCCGGAAGTTGTCTCAGCTCCAGCTTCAGCCCGGGTATTCGGTCAAGCAGGCCGGCGAGACACAAGACATGAATGAAATTATGGGAGATATGCTGGCGGCTTTCGCGCTGGCGATTGTACTGGTTTACATGGTGCTGGCTGTGTTGTACGAGTCACTGGTCACCCCGCTGATCAGGATGTTCTCGCTGCCCCTGGGGTTAATTGGCTCGCTGATCGCACTGGCCTTGACCCATAACACGCTCAACCTGTTCTCAATGATCGGGGTGATCATGATGGACGGCCTGGTGGCCAAGAACGGCACCCTGCTGATCGACTACACCAACACCCTGCGCGACCGGGGGGTAGAACTGCGCGAGGCGGTCCAGGAGGCGGCCAAGACGCGGATGCGGCCGATTATCATGACCTCGGTGACCATGATTTTTGGTATGCTGCCTGTCGCCCTCGCCCTGACGGAGGGAACGGAGATCCGTTCGGGTATGGCGGTGGTGTTGATCGGCGGGTTGATCACCTCTACTTTATTTACCTTGATCGTGATCCCGGTCTTTTATACCGTGGTGGATGATTTCGGCAAGCGTCGCCAACAGCGCAAAATGGATAAACTGCGCCGTCTGTCTGAAGCGGCGGAGGCACGGATGTAGGGAATGAGAATTTATTTGGTTAAAAACGTAATTACCTAATTTGACGGGGGGAAGGTTAGTGGTTAAAGAAGCGAAGGGAAAAATCAACCGCAAATGGTTGATTACAGTAGGCGCGATCATCATATTGATGATCGGGTTTTTTGCGGTGCGAGGCTACCGTGGTATCGGTAAAACCACACCTGCCGCCGATGAAATAAAGCCAGTTTCCGTCAAGTTAGCTGCGGTGCAGAAAGGCTCGATCAGCCGCCGGGTGACTCTGGCCGCTAAAATAGTTCCCGCCACCGAGGTGACTATCATCCCCAAGGTGGGTGGCAGGGTAGCGGCAGTTACGGTGGATCTTGGCGACCCGGTAAAGGCGGGACAGACCCTTATTCAGCTTGACGATACCGATTACAGTATCCAGGTGCAGCAGATGGAAGCAAATCTGGAACTGGCTGTGGCGGGGCAGAAATCGGCAGCCCTGAACCTGGAGAGATATGAGCAGCTCGCACAATCGGGGGTTATCGCGCAGCGTGATCTGGACAACGCCCGTACCACCTCCGAGCAGGCCGATGCCCAGGTCAAGCAGGCCGCCGCCGCTCTGGCCAACGCCCGTAATCAGGTTGCCAACGCCACCATCTATGCGCCTATCGACGGGCTGGTATCCAGCCGCCACGTTGATATCGGGGAGATGGTCAACACCGGCGGCACGGTAATGACCATAGTAGACATCTCAAGTGTTTACGCCGAGTGCAGCATTCCTGAGAGCGAAATCAGTCGCCTCACACCCGGGCAGAAGATAAAGGTAAGGGTAGCGGCAGCATCAGCTGAGCCCTTTGAAGGGACGCTGACCAACCTGGCTCCCGCCGCGGATTCCCAAAGCAAAACCTTCAGGGTCCGGGTCAGGGTGGAAAATAACGGTCAGAAGCTGAAACCGGGGATGTTTGCGGAGGTTGAACTGGCCACGGAGGAACACCAGCAGGTGCTTTTGATTCCCAAGGAGGCTATTGTGGAAAAAGCCGGCCAAAAACTGGTTTACCTGGCCAAAGAGGGTAAAGCGGTGGAAACCTCCGTGAACATAGGCATCACGGAAGGGGAAACTGCAGAGGTGCTGGACGGCCTGCAAGAGGGGGACCCGGTGATCACAGTGGGACAAACCGCGGTGCAGAACGGCTCGCCGGTAGAAATCACTACCGCTTGATCATATTCTTTGATGTAATGAAAAGCGCCATCTGCTTGGATAGTTTAAATAATCTTGATCCAGCTGCCTATTTTGGCAAGGCGGAAAATGCATAAGAGAATGCTGAGATTTTCAGCATTCTCTTAGCTTTTTCTTGGCTAATATTTTACTTGCTGTGATATACTAAAAATGGAAATAATAATAAGAAAAGCTTTCATCTGCCGGGGTATTTATTTTAATTCACAAAAACAAGGAGGTTATTAGATGAACTGTCCAAGTTGTCAGAGGTCTTTACCGGATGATTTTAAATTTTGCCCTCACTGTGGTGTGCAAATAGCCAGTAACTGTCCCTCATGCGGGAAGCAGGCCGATCCCGCCTGGGTATCCTGTCCCTATTGCGGCGCCGCGTTAAAAGGCCGTGTGAGCCAACCCACTCCGGTAAATCCTCCCCAGCCACCGCCGCAGCAATATCCGCAAACTCCTTACCAGCACGGCTATCATCATGACAGCAGTTCCCGTAAGAAAAAAAAGCGGGGCTTTCTGGGCGGTATCTTTTCTTCCTGAAGGGAACATCCCTGGATCGAAGGATATGCTATTGAAGCATTTCTAGGTCAGGGAAGCTATGGGGTTGTTATCAAAGCCAGTCGGGGAAAACGCTATTACGCCATTAAAGCCTTGATTGATAGAGAAGATCATACTCCAAGTATATTACCTCTTAAGTTGGAGTCTGAGATTATCAGGCGGGTTACTCACCAGCAGATACCAGGTTTTGTGGAAGCCTTTTCGACAGGTGGCATCTACTACATTGTGCAGGAGTTCATCGAAGGACTGCCTTTAAGCTGCCTGTTGGATAATGGCTGCCGTTTTAGCGAAGCAGAGGTAAAGAGAATCATTTCGCAGCTCCTTTCCATACTTAGTGATCTGCACTGTCCGCCGCAGCGGGAAAACGCTGTGGTTCACCGCGATCTGCGCCTTTCCAACTTGTTGCTTAAAGATGATAAATTGTTTTTAATTGATTTTGGATTCGCGCGATTTCTCGACCCGCCCCAGAATTTTTCCTGTCCCGACCCGCTGGAAAACAAATTCGGCGATTGCTCCGACCAGGGATTGTCGCTAAAGCAGTTAAATGAACTACGGCCAAGAAAAAAGGTACCGGGAGTTGAAACGTATCGGTTGTTGCGCAGGGAAATTTCCCCGCGCAGCGATCTTTTCGGGGTTGGTGTTGTGGCTGTTGATCTTTTTACCAGTTGGGTAGAGGATGAGGCCTTGTTTAATAGGCCCTGGCAGGAAGTGCTCCCTCTCTCGGAGCCATTCATGTGCTTCCTACAGAGACTCTTAAGCCGGGAAGACAGTTTCCAGACTGCCGAGGAAGCCCTGGAGTATTTAGGATCTTTATTGTGAATAATATGTTATGATATCCAGCGTATCGGATTCGGCAGAGTGTATGAAAGTATGTATTAAAAGAGAGAGGGATCTATATGGGATTTTTAAAGAGAATGCTTATGGGAGGGCATCACTACCATAAACATGGCTATTACGATCGCGGTGAATATTATTTCAAGCTCTTTCGCATTGGTAAGGACATAGTTGTAAGGAATATTTCTTTTTTAGCCATATCCCTGGTACTGCTGCTGTTTTTTCTTGTAACTGGTTTGGCGGATGTATATAGCGTTTTACCTGTTTCCAAGTGGCTTAATACGGTATTGAGCTATCTTCAAGGGATACCGGTTGCTGAAATCGCGAATTACTCAAACGCAGAAAAATTGCTGACGGAAGCCCAAAAAATTCCTCCGGTGGATATATTGACGCCGGTGCAGCAGTTTCTTGTTCAAATGGTTTCATTAATGAAGTCGCTGCTGGACGAAATCTTTGGGATTGTCTTATTGACGATTGCTTTTATCCTGAAAGTGATGAATCAATACACCAGTAAGCCGAGTACTTCGATTGCGTGGATATTGCTTGCGGTGAGTCCCGTCGCTGCAGTAATTGAGTGTCTATAAATCCGCCCCCTGCTGCCGGGTCTCAGCGGGGATGCCTTGTCGCAAGCCCATAAACTGACTTTGGGCAAGACAACTTGTGAAACATGATTATTTGTTAAGCAACTGAATGATAAAATTTTTATTGTTTTATGGAGGCAAATATTGGTTAATGAGTTGGATATTAAAACTATTGCTGGGCTAACGGAACTGGAAGCCACCAACAGGTTGAAGGAAGAAGGATACAATGAACTTCCTTCAACAAAACAGCGCAGTATCTTTGCTATCGCTTATGAGGTTGTGCGGGAACCGATGTTCTTGCTTCTCGTCTCCTGCGGAACCATTTATCTTTTTTTAGGCGACGTACAGGAAGCGATAATCTTACTCGGCTTTGTATTTGTCGTCATGGGCATCACCTTTTATCAGGAGCGCAAAACGGAGCGGGCGCTGGAGGCGCTGCGCGACCTGTCCAGCCCACGCGCGCTTGTCATCCGTGATGGTAAAGCGAAGCGTATCGCCGGCCGTGAGGTTGTTCGGGAGGATATTATTATGCTTTCCGAAGGTGACCGTGTGCCTGCGGATGCCGTGCTCATGTCTTGTGTAAACCTGTCGCTTGATGAATCGTTGCTGACCGGCGAATCAGTGCCGGTGTCCAAATCCAGCTGTGAAAATGCTGTGGAAATGGGACGCCCCGGCGGTGACAACCTGCCTTTCATATACTCCGGTACGATGGCGGTAAAGGGGCAGGGTGTCGCACACGTGCTGGCCACAGGGATCCACACGGAAATCGGTAAAATCGGCAGGGCGCTGCAAGCAGTTGAGACCGAAGGAACCCTGCTGCAAAGGGAGACAGGACGGCTTGTCCGCAATATGGCACTAGTGGGACTATCCCTCTGCGCTGTGGTTGTGGTCGTATATGGTATCACAAGAGGCAATTGGCTCAACGGGCTTTTAGCCGGCACCACCATGGCCATGGCCACTTTGCCCGAAGAACTGCCGGTCGTGCTGACTGTTTTCCTGGCCCTGGGCGCCTGGCGCATATCGCAAAAAGGGGTACTCACCCGCAGCGTGCCGGCCGTGGAAACACTGGGTTCGGCCACGGTGCTTTGCGTGGATAAGACAGGAACTCTAACCCAGAATCGGATGACGGTCGCCAGGCTTTTCGCCGGAGGCGAGTTTTGTGACGTCGATTACCAAAACGGGCAGCTTCCGGAAATCTTCCACGAAACCGTGGAGTTCAGCATCCTGGCCAGCCAGAAAGATCCCTTCGATCCGATGGAAAAGGCCATCAAGCAGATGGGAGATCATTACCTGGCCCTTACCAGGCATATGCACGAAGACTGGACGCTGGTCCATGAGTATCCCCTTTCAGAAAAACTATTGGCATTGTCCCGCATCTGGCAGTCTCCTGATAGCCAGACCTACATAATAGCCGCTAAAGGCGCTCCTGAGGCCGTTGCCGCCTTATGCCATTTTGACGATGCACGTTTGCAGGATCTTTCACAAAAAGTCAGCGCAATGGCTGCTGACGGTCTGCGAGTTCTTGGTGTGGCAAGGGCAAGTTTTAAAGAGACCGAAATACCGGGCGATCAGCACGACTTCCAATTCGAGTTCCTGGGATTGGTGGGACTGGCCGACCCGGTGCGTCCGGCTGTTCCCGCCGCGATCAAGGAGTGTTTTTCAGCAGGGATACGGGTGGTAATGATCACCGGCGACTATCCGGGCACGGCCCGAAGCATTGCCGGCCAGGCCGGGCTTGAGTCGGCTGGCGGAGTAATCACCGGCCCCGAACTGGTCGGGATGGACGATTTGGAGTTGCAAAGGCGCCTCAAGACAGTCAATGTTTTTGCGCGGGTTGTGCCCGAACAGAAGCTGCGCCTGGTAGATGCTCTGAAAGCCAACGGCGAGATCGTGGCCATGACCGGCGACGGCGTGAACGACGCGCCAGCGTTAAAGTCGGCGCACATCGGCATCGCCATGGGCGGGCGGGGCACCGATGTGGCCCGCGAGTCCTCGGCCCTGGTGCTGCTGGACGACGATTTTTCATCCATAGTGCAGACCGTCAAACTGGGAAGAAGAATATTCGACAATATTAAAAAAGCAATTGCCTATATCTTTGCCATTCATGTGCCTATTGCCGGCATGTCGCTGATTCCGGTGCTGTTCAACTGGCCGCTCGTCCTTTTACCTGTTCATGTCGTGTTCCTGGAATTAATCATTGACCCGGCCTGCTCGGTTGTCTTTGAAGCTGAGCCTGAGGAAGATGATGTGATGAAACGTCCGCCCCGCAACCCGAAAGAGCCGTTATTCGGCAGGCGGACAGTGGGCTTGAGTTTATTGCAGGGCACGATAGTGCTGCTAATCGTACTGGCCGTTTTTATCATCGCCTTTTATCGCGGGCAAGGAGAACAGGAAGCGCGTGCCCTGACCTTTACCACGCTGATTCTTGCCAACCTCGGCCTGATCCTCACGAACCTCTCGTGGTCGAGCACCATTATTGCCACGTTGCGCAAGCCGAACGCCGCG
Organism: uncultured Pelotomaculum sp.; assembly: GCA_964543575.1. Lineage (GTDB taxonomy): Bacteria > Bacillota > Desulfotomaculia > Desulfotomaculales > Pelotomaculaceae > Pelotomaculum_B. The sequence goes on along the minus strand of CAZIYV010000073.1, from coordinate 9,859 downwards.
TTATGGTGGGTCGTAGGAGGAGCGGTTGTTTTTCTCGGCCTGGTGCTTTATGTGCCGTTCCTCCGTGGATTATTTCGCTTTGCCGAACTGCATCCTGTTGACCTGGGCATCTGCCTGGCTGCGGGGGTAGTAAGCATCCTGTGGTTCGAAGGGCTCAAGCTGATCTATAGAAAGCAAAAATTCTTAATTTGATATGTTGTTGAATATGGGATTTACGGGAATAACTGTAAGCAATTTTCCTGTAAGGAATGCAGTGGGAAGGTGAATATTCATAAAAAATAAGATTGCAACAGCGTTATGCTTTTGTGTCGTTTTGTTTTTCGTGTTTTTTTTGTATGCCGACAGCCATGCGCGGGCTGACGAACAGAAAAAAGAGCTTGTTCGATACGAACAGGAGTACGAGCGAGAGCAAAATGAAAACTATAAAGCCGGTAGGGAATCAGAAGATAACGAGTCTTTTGGTGAGCTTGGAGGGCTAACCGGGTTGGGAACAGTTGGTTTGGTTTTTATTGCTGCCTGCCCGCTTTTGCTGCGCCAATTCATAATCCCAAGACTTCAGAGCAGTACTAAAGCGAGGAAATGGGCTCAAGAACTATGGCATTTTTTAAAACGATGGCATCTGGTGGCTTCTTTCAGCGCGGTCTGTATCACGTTGCTGCATGGTTTCGTTATGATAGTATCAGGAGAAGAAGCCGGTATTACTGCCTGGTTGGGGTATGTAACCGCTCTTTTCATGCTGGCAACAATTCCGACAGGTATCATATTAAAATTGCGGAAAAGACGTTCAACGTTTAATTTCAAAACCCATAAGTTTTTTGCTTTATCAACAGGATTGCTGGCTGCTGTACATATCGTAATTTAATATAAATTGCAGCAGGGGATTTATGTACTCCATAATACAAAGAGCCCTTTGACTTATTGGATGGGTAAAAATGTTTAGGGGTGAGCGGCGTGTCTATTAAATCAGAGCCCAAATTTAAAGTTCTAATTGTTGATGATGACCCCGGGATTATAGATTTTCTTTCTCTGGGTCTGCGCTATGAAGGCTATATGGTGGATAGCGCCGCTACCGGCGGCCTTGCGTATGAACGTGCCCGTGCAGCGCCGCCCGACTTGGTAATTCTTGATTGGATGCTGCCTGACACTTCCGGCCCGGAAATGTGCCAGCGTCTACGCACGTTGGCTGATCCGGCCATTCTGATGCTTACTGCCAAGGATGAGGTAGTTGACCGGGTAGCCGGTCTGAGGGCAGGAGCAGATGATTACCTTGTTAAGCCTTTCCACTTCGACGAACTCCTGGCCCGTCTGGAGGCGCTCCTGCGCAGACGCGGACAATCTTACAGCAAGGGCATACTAAAATTTTCCGATTTAAGTCTGTGGCCATCCCGCCGCGAAGCCCGCCGTGGACAAGAACGCCTGGCTCTGACCCCTACGGAATTTGAACTTCTCCACCTGTTGATGCGGCATCCAACTCAGGTGCTGCCGAAAGAAACCATCCTGCAAGATGTTTGGGGTTATGATTTTGGAGGAGATGCGAGCGTTGTAGAAGTGTATATCGGGTACCTGCGCCGTAAACTTGGCGAGCCGCCACTAATTAATACGGTGCGGGGTGTGGGGTATGTTATGGAGGAAGTCAAAACGTGATATTTCTCCAATACATACACAGTCTGCGTGCTCGCCTGACGTTGGGACTGCTTTTGGTGCTGACCGTGCTTCTGCTGGTTTACGGCCTGCTGGCCTATACAGAATTGAAAGCAGATTTAATGGAAACTGCCGAAGCCAAGCTGCGCGTCCAAGTGGGGCTGGTACTGGATCGATACGTCAGTCAGCTCTCTACCATGAGTGAAAACCTGCGCCCGCCGGCCGCCGAGCTGATTCAGGAACTGGAAGCCCAGGGACTGAAAGTGCAGTTATATGATAAGAATGGCAATCCACTTAGGGGCGATACTCCGTTAACAGGAGAAACAAAACCTCTCCCGTCTTCAATTCTATCAGAAGTGTTTAACGGCAAAAATCAAATTCAAATTCAGACGAGTACCGAGGGAAGGCGATTGGTTTACCTGGCGCCGGTTATTGGCAGTGGTGGACAGGCTCTGGGCTTTGTGGAGGTCCGGGCTTCAATGGCTCATGTAGACACTTCACTGTCTAGGGCTCGCCTACTGCTTTTTACCGGCGGCCTGGGCGTGTTGTTTGCAGCGGTTGGACTGGTTTATCTGGTTATCCGCTTTGCTCTGCGACCGCTGACTAATCTGGCTGCCACAGCGAGAAGCATCGCCAGCAGCGGTTTAACCAGCCGTGCTACAGTGCCCTCCGGTGGAGATGAGATAACAGAATTATTTGTGGCTTTTAACTCCATGCTCGACCAGTTGGAGAGCGCTTTTGCAGCACAGCGGAGGGCAACCGATCAGGTTCGCCAGTTTGCGGCCGACGCCTCTCACGAGTTGCGATCTCACCTTACTGTCGTAACGGGGTATCTGGACATTTTGAAGCGGGGAGCGGCTTCAGAGCCGCAGGAGCATTCCCGTGTGCTGACAGCTGCGAGAACTGAACTGGAGCGACTGAGCCGGCTGGTTGACGATTTACTGACTCTGGCCCGCCTTGGCGCTGGAGCGCCTCTCCACCGTCAGGAGTTGGATGTACCAGGCCTGCTTTCAGATGCAGCCCAACGAGCTGCTTTACTGGCGCCTGGGCGCATCGTAAAAGTTCAGTGCCCGTTTTTGCCACCCCTATTGGCGGATCCGGACAGGATGCGCCAGGTATTAAATAATCTGGTTGATAATGCATTGCGGCACACAGCGCCTGACGAGGAAATCATGCTGGGCGCCGGAATCCAGAATGAGAACATGTGTGTTTGGGTGCATAACACCGGTGCGGGTATCGCAAGTGAGCATCTTTCCCTTATTTTTGAACGTTTTTGGCGTGCTGATACCTCAAGAAGTTATAGTAAAGGCAGCGGGCTGGGCCTGGCCATCGTCGCGGCTATCGCTGAAGCCCACGGTGGTACAGTCGATGTGAAAAGCACACCGGGCCATGGTACTACATTTACAGTCTGTTTACCCCTTAGTATTGGCGAAAATTTTCAGGGAACTAACCGCATAATTGAGAGACACTCTTCGAATTTGTAATTTTATCTATTTTACTAGACTAATAAGAGGATTGGACAATTTCTATAGCTTAAGCGCTGCAATTTGCGATGAGCAGGCCTGCAGCGTTTCGGGCCGAAGTTGCAAACTTTATTGAGAAAATAAATTTATAGAGGGAAAATGCCATGCAGGGAACTGAACGAAGAAATATCCAACCCGGCTTAAAAGTAAAAGTTATCCAAAAACAACATCAGCGTACCGGGCAGTTAACCGTGGGCGTGGTAAAAGATATTCTTACCAAAAGCGCTGTCCACAACCGGGGTATAAAAGTACGTTTGGATAACGGGATCATTGGCAGGGTGCAGGAAGTGATCGAGTGATGGCAAAGCAGCTGAATATCCAGATCTTCGGGCTGAAAAGATGTCAGGATACCAGGAAAGCGGAGCGCTATTTCAAGGAACGCGCCATCCCTTACCATTTTATCGACCTGACCGTGCGCGGTCTGAGCAAAGGTGAACTGGACAGGGTCAAGCAGGCGGTGGGTCTGGAAAACCTGATCGACAAGGCGGGAAAAGAATACAAAAAACGCAACCTGAAATATATCGTGCATGACGTGGAAGCGGTGCTGCTGGCCTGCCCGCTGCTGTTGAAAACCCCGCTGGCAAGGAACGGTCCTAAGGCTACGGTTGGCTACTGCCCTGAGATATGGCTGGAGTGGCTCTCTTGACAAGGTGAAAGGCAGCCAATATAATTTTGAGTAACAATTTAATTTTGTTTCAGGTGCCTGTAAAAAGGAGAATAGGGAACCGGGTGCAAGTCCCGGACGGACCCGCCACTGTGAAGGTGAGCCTATGCCGACCACTCTGTAACGGGGGAAGGGGCATGGGGGCGATGAACCTGAGTCAGGAGACCTGCCTGGGACTACTATGCCGCCTCGTGTTTAGGTTGGTCTAGGTGGGGAGATGGAAAATTCACGCCAGTTAAGGTGTGGGTTTTTTTGTTTTTATACGAAAGGAGTGGATTAATGAAAGCGGCACTGCTGGAAGGAATCAAAACCCTGAAGATTACGGAAGTGGAAACGCCCAAGTGCAAAAACGGAGAAGTTTTGGTCAAGGTGGGAGCTTGCGGCCTGTGCCGGACTGATATGAAGGCATATAACCAGGGGCAGCGGGACTTGCGTTTACCCAGAATATTGGGGCACGAAATAACGGGCACTGTAGCAGAGATTGGTGCGGGAGCTGCAAATGTCAAACCGGGTGACAGGGTGCAGGTGTCGCCGGGCCTTCCCTGTGGATGTTGTTCTTATTGTCTTGGTGGACTGCACCATATGTGTGATTCTGTTCAAATTATGGGATTTCACTATGACGGAGGATTTGCCGAGTATGTGCTGGTACCCGCTAACGGGGTTAGCCACGGCGTCTTAAACAAAATTCCGGATCACCTGTCTTTACAGGAAGCTGCCCTCACTGAACCGCTGGCATGCAGTGTAAATATGCAGGAAACCGCCCGGGTTGGGCTTGGCGATGTTGTGGTTATTTTCGGCGCGGGGCCGCTGGGTATTTTAAATGCCAGGCTGGCCAGGGCCAGGGGCGCAGGTTCGGTAATCCTGGTCGAGATTAATGAAGAGAGGTTGGCTTCCGCCACGAATCGGGATTTCGATTACTGTGTTGATGCCCTGGCCGCCAGCCCAGTAAATAAAATTATGGAGATGACCAGTGGAAGAGGGGCCGATGTGGTTATTCCCTGCTGCCCGAGCCCGGAAACAATCGGGTACGGATTGACCATGCTGGCCAAAAGAGGCCGGTTTGGCTTTTTCAGCGGATTATTACAGGGATCCCAGACGCCGGCGCCAGACTTAAACATGATTCATTATAAAGAGCTTAGCGTTTGTGGAGCATACGGCTGCTCCGCCCAACATAACAGAACTGCCCTGGCCTTGTTGGCCTCGGGAGCAATCAAAGTGAAGGATATGATCACCCGGACCATAGGGTTGGATGAACTGTTATCCGGGTTGGAAATGGTTGCCGCCATGAAAGAAATAAAAATTGTCATGACAATATAGCTAAGAATTGATCAGGCTTTCGCAATAATACCGGGAATTAGGAGGGGTTTCAACCGTGATTAATGAAAATGCAAAGAAATTTGGGGCCTGTATTACTAAACTGATTAACAAGGAAGATTTGCTCCGGGCAGAGGCAAAAGAAATGTTTTGCCAGGTTCTGCTTGATCAACAGCCGGAAATGCAGCAGGGTGCTTTTTTAGCCGCACTTACGTCGAAAGGAGAAACTGCCGAGGAAATTGCCGGCAGTTGGGAAGCTATCTATGAACTTGATACCGTCAAAGTGATACCTGCCCTTTCTGGCCCGATCGTGGAAAACTGCGGAACGGGGATGGACGCGGTAAAGACTTTTAATATCAGTACAGCCGCTTCGATTATTGCCGCCGCTGCCGGCATTCCAATGGCCAAACATGGAGCCAGGGCGATCACCAGCGCATGTGGTACGGTTGATATTTTGGAGGAATTAGGGGTGGATGTAGAGTGTGAGCCGGAAATTGTCAAAAGAAGCGTCGAAAAAGCTGGTATAGGGATTTTTAACGGAATGAGTTCAAAAATCCACCCGAGGGCTTTGGGACGGGTACTCTCACAAATCTGCTTCGGGACTACTTTGAATATTGCCGCTTCCCTGGCCAACCCAGCTTT
>CAZIYV010000073.1:0-4065 GCA_964543575.1 uncultured Pelotomaculum sp. | reverse complement strand
TTATGCGGGAGATAGGCTATGAGAGGGCTATTGTGATCCACGGATTAACGGAAGATGGGAGGCAGGGTATGGATGAAGCTTCCACACTTGGAGAGACCCTTGTTGCTGAACTGCGCGAAAATGGTGAAATAAGCCAATACTCTTTCTTTCCTGAAGAAATTGGCATCCGGCGAACCCAAAAACATTTGCTCGCCCCTTGCGAAAACAGGGAAGATGAGGCATTACGCCTGCTGGCTGTTTTAAACGGGCGGGAAGATGGTGCGCGTTCCGATATAGTTTGTCTTAACGCGGCATTCATCTTTTATCTGATGAATGCGGGTATCAGCCTGCAGGAAGGCTGCCGCCAGGCCAAAGAAATTATTCGCAGCGGTGCCGCAATTGAAAAGCTTCAGGATTGGGTAAGGGAACAAAACCAGGAGCCTGAAAAAGGGATGAAAAAACTGGACCGGTTATTAAACATGTCATTGAATTAACGGGTAAAGGTTCTCTAAAATTTATCCGGAGAGGGAATTAATGTTGAAATTATATGTTCTAAAATGCGATGGTGGTTATGTGAGGAGCAACAGCCCGCAGGGGTGCTCATGTGTTGAGATAGATAAGGCTTCAGTATATAAAGAAATAAATTTAATGGAGTTAGAAACCCTTTCTAATCGTGCGGCAAGAAAGGGAATAAAAAACGTCCGCCTGGTTGTACTCAAGGTGATCGAAAAAGTGGATTCAGCCGGGGAAGACGGGTTAAGGCAAAGCTTGTGTGAAATAATGAATGAAGAGCACGGGGACCTGGCAGCTGACCGGAAGAAGTGGGAAGATATTTTATTGAAAAAATTACGCCTGTTAGGAGAAAATGATTTTGTTGAGTTAGCCGAACAAGTCAGAAACAAAAAATTACAGCCCTGATGAGGGCTGTTGGGCTGTAGATAAATCCACAAACCAGCGGAACGGGGACACATTGTCAGCGGACAGGGGACACACCTCCATTTGAAGCTTTTCTGAAGGGGCGGAGGAATGTCCCCAATACCAGGTAAGGTCCCCAACTAATCACTTTTTCTTAGCCATCTGTTGGATGATTTCTTCCTTATGCTGACTCACAAAGTTACAACCTGGGGCCGCGCCGCATTTCCAGCAGGCCATGTCGTAGGCGGAATTGATAGTGCCGCAGGCGGGACAGGAATAATGCCGGGCCATTTCCTTATACCATTGTTCATAACCGGCTTCCTTGATGCGTTCCTGGGATTTCCACAGCTCGATCCTATGTGGCATTGCGGCTTGAAATACTTTTAATTCTTCGCAGGGATAATCCGCACATTCTCCACAGAATTCTATCTCTTTTTCAGCGGCGCACTTAAACATTGTGCAGAGGCTCTCGCAATAATAAGAGCGCTTATCCGAGCGGCAGCCGTTGCACTGCAGTTTATCAACCTGCTGCCCGGTACGCTTGGACATCACTTCAAGCCTTTCCGGGTTTTCATGGGCGCCGATATACACGGTGCACGAGGGACAAAACAACCCGCAAACAGCGGCAAGCTTTTTATCCGGGACACAAGAACTTTTGCTGGTACTTTCCATAAGTTTACACCATCCTCTCTTTTTAGTGTGATTTCCGTCCATTCTTACCCTGGGGATTATTTCAGCTGCGGTCCCTTGCCGATGGCCATTTTACCGCGGAAATACCTTTGTTTTATCTCGGGATACAACTCCACGAACCTGGCCAGACCCTGGTGCTGTATACAGCACAGGCTGAACACTTTAATATTATGGGGCAGTCTCTCTGCCAGGTCTGCCGCCGGGTTCAACTTGGCGCAGGGAAATTCCGTGCACTCGAAGCAGAAATCAACCGCGTGTTCAACCGCGCAGCTGTAAGTTTCACATGTGCCGTCTATGGCAGGGCAGTTTCCCTGAACTGTTCTGCAGCCAGGGCAGGGCAGCATTTCTGTTTTGAGTGCTTTCTTCATACGCTCCATCAAGGCGGGATCATCCTTGGCCTTGTGCGCCTCACACTCGCCGCAGTATATCCCGCAAGGCGCCGCCAAAGTGATATTATCTGTCTTTTCCATGTGAGCAGCCTCCCGTTTTTTATTTTAATAGTTAGACTGTCACAGGAGCTAAAGGTTACAAAAACATCAAGAAAAAATAGCCCATTCCTGGTTTTTTATGCCTTCCCTGATTCTATGCGCTAAAGATTCACCGGCTGTTTCCTGGTAAAGGTCCTGGTAGGCGTTACGCAGAGTCCGCATTTTGACGATCTCTTCCTTGGCCTGCAGGTTGATGGCGGGGCGGGGTTTGGCTAAAGCCTCTTTGGAAATCCAGCCCTGGGACAGGCCGAAACGAACCCACTGTTTGCAGTTGCAGGGATTTGATTTTTTGATCAGCTGGCACCTGTCCTCCATGTAACCGGCCCATCTTTTCTTAGCCCGGTACAGTGTTGTTTTGACCGAACTTATCGAGCAGTCCAAAATTTCAGCGACAATTTTATGAGGCAAGCCGATGGTGATCGCCAGGCAAAAAACGTTACGCTGTTTGGTCGGCAGGCATTCCGTCAGACAGTGCAGGCACTTGTATCTTGCTTCCATAGCGAGCAGTTCGGTTTCAGGGTCATTGGCGGGGTTGGAGTCGACAATATCCTCCAGGGAATAGCCTAAGTCCTCGGTAAGCGCGTAGATCGGCAGCTTGGTTCTTTGCTTCAGGTAATCATTGGCAGTGTTGAGAGTGATCCGGTAGATCCAGGTGAAAAATGAGCTATCTTCATGAAAGGTATGGTAGGATCGGAAAGCCCGGAAAAACGCCTCCTGGGTTATTTCTTCGGCGTCTCCTGTATTGCCGGTGAGTCCCAGTGCCAAACGGTATACCTTGGCCTGGTTGTCGCGGTAGAGCCGGTCAAAAAGAACCGCAAGTTCTTCGCACATGTATATCACCTTTTCTTAAAAGGGTAATTATCTATGAACTTCGATTATAACGCTGCAAGTCCTTTTTAGCCTGCAGAAAACTTCTGGTACCTGACTGCTAAATCCAATGATTAACCGATTTATTCATGCCCTTACAAACTTGAAATGATATCAAATTCGAAGAAAGAATTGATTTACCATTTAAAACCATTATTTCATGGAAGGATTTGTCTTTTTTTCGTGGAATGAAGAATTATACGTAGTTTTTCAACAAAAAAATGAGGTATTAATATGCTGCAAAAGGCGGAAAGTTTATTAAAAAAACATTTTGGCTATCATTCCTTCAAAGCCGGCCAGGATCAAATCATTGGCAGTATTTTGCAGGGCCGGGATACTGTCGGGATTATGCCCACCGGGGGAGGGAAGTCCATATGTTATCAGATACCCGCGTTGCTTTGCGGTACCACGCTGGTTATTTCGCCGCTGATTTCCCTGATGAAGGACCAGGTGGACGCGCTGCGCAGTCTTGGTATACCGGCTGCATTTATCAACAGTTCCCTGGATTACCGGGAGTTGGCCGCTGTTTTGGCACAGGCCAGGCGGGGCAGGTACAAAATTATTTATGTAGCTCCGGAGCGCCTGGAGAGCGAGCAGTTTGTTGACATGGTAAAAGAGTTGGAAATCACCCTGCTGGCGGTGGATGAGGCGCACTGTGTTTCCCAGTGGGGGCACGATTTTCGCCCTGCCTACCTGTCGATAAGCCCGTTCGTTAAAAAACTGAATTGGCGCCCGGTAGTGGCGGCTTTTACAGCTACCGCCACAACCGAAGTCACACGGGATATAGTTGACCATCTGGCACTGGACAAGCCCGATGTGTATATAACCGGCTTTGACCGCGCCAACCTGTTTTTTGCTGTGGTCAATGGTGAAAACAAGAGAGACTTTGTGGGGCGTTACCTTGCGGAAAACAGGGATAAGCCGGGCATAATCTATGCGGCCACCAGAAAAGAGGTTGACCAGCTCCACGCCTACTTGCTGCAAAAAGGATTTGCCGCCGGCAAATACCATGCGGGAATGACGGCGCCTGATAGGGACTTCAGCCAGGAGCGGTTTATCTACGACGACATCAGGGTGATGGTGGCCACCAATGCTTTTGGGATGGGTATAGACAAGTCCAATGTAC
>CAZIYV010000072.1:0-16371 GCA_964543575.1 uncultured Pelotomaculum sp. | reverse complement strand
GCCAGGTGGACCAGGTCACCCAGCAGAACTCCGCCAGCTCGGAAGAACTTGCCGCAGCCAGCGAAGAGATGTCAGGCCAATCCGAAATGGTCAAACAGATGCTCAGCAAGTTTAAACTCAAAAACCAGGGTAGGGGCACTGCCTATGCAGCCGGGCCTGTGAGCTCGGGCAAGCCTTACCTGGCCCACAAACAGAAGAAGTCCAGGTTGGAGGTAGTCGCTTCATCAAGCGGCGGCGGGTTAAACCCGGAGGATGTTATATCTTTGGATGACCTGGATTACGGTAAGTTTTAAAACGATTACGAGCGCCGCCGGGCATGCTGTTGCTAACCTTGCGGCGCTCGTGCAATTTGCAGTTATGTGCCCTGGTTAGCGGGAGACTGCAGAAGGTGCTCGAAAAAAGATGAGTAGTAAATTTTGAATAATAAATGTCGATATAAAAAGCACAGGACCAATATTCGAAATATTAACCATATTTCGATAAATCGAAGGGATGAAGCTTGTGACTTTAATTGCTTCTGCTTTTGAAAAAATTTTCTACTCATCTCCTATCCCCAGTTGCGTTATACAGGATAACTGTTTTAGCTTAATCAATAGAAAACTAGCTGAAGCAATGGGTTATACAGAACAGAAATTGCTTAAAATTCCATTTGCCGAACTGATATATCCGGATGACAGGTCCTGGGTTTTAGAAAACGCGTTAAGCCGCCTTGCGGGGAAGAAAACGCCCGATAGTTATGAGTTCAGGGTTCTTACACAAAGAGGAGAGTTGGTTTACTTATTAGGGTATTTTACTTTAATAGAATACAATGAACGTCCCGCTATTTTAGTTCAATGTATTAATGTTAATAAACAAAAAGCAACCGATAAAGGTTTACTGGAAAGTGAAAAGCGTTGCCGTTTGCCGATAGATACTAACCTTCTGCGCATTCAGCGCGATCTAGGCGTGGCTCTCAGTTCCGTCAGGGATTTGAAAGAAGCTTTAGACCTTATTCTTGAAACTTCTCTTCAAATAGAGGGGATCGACTGCGGCGGTATTTACCTGGTTGAGCAATCAACAGGAAATATTGAACTGGCAGCGTATAAAAATTTAACTGACGGTTTTATAAAGACTGTCTCTTTTTTTAAATCCGACACACCTCCATCCCGTTTAACAATGGCTAACAAACCTTTTTATGAAAACTGCTCAAAAATCGCGCCTTTAAAAAACGAGTTAAGAAAAGAGGGGCTTCGAGCTATTGCCGCAATACCGGTTATGTACGAAGAGCAAGTTATTGCCTCCCTTAACCTTGCTTCCCATACTATTAACGAAATACCTTTACAGGCTCGAAACGCGATTGAGAGTATGGCCGCCCAAATTGGCGGTGTTATCTCACGGATTAAAGCAGAAATCGCATTAAACGAAAGCAGGAAAGATCTGCAGAGTCTTTTTAACACGATAGATGATTTCTTGTTCATACTAGATCGAGGTGGCTTAATTTTACATTCCAACCTGGTTTTGCAGGAATGTTTAGGATATTCCGCCGGGGAACTTACTGGATTGAAGGTATTTGATCTGCAACCGCCTGAAAAAAAAGAAGAGGCAAAAGAGATTATTGCGAACATTTTAGCCGGTAAGACTACACCCTGTTCAATACCATTGGTGGACAAAAGCGGAAAAATTATCCCAGTGGAGACAAAAATAATGACGGGCCGGTGGGGTAACCGGGATGTCCTTTTTTGCATTTCACGTGACATTACGGAACGCAAGCAAGCAGAGGAAGCGCTTCGTGAGAGCGAGAAAAAGTACCGCAACCTTTTTGAAACCATGACCCAGGGTGTTGTCTACCATAACGCTGTGGGAGAGATAACCTATGTAAACCCGGCTGCAGAAAAGATATTGGATTTACCCTTGAATGAGATGATGAACTGTGCTTCTTTAGATCTCCACTGGAAAGGAATCCATGAAGACGGCTCAGATTTCATGGAGGCGGAACATCCCTCTATGGTTGCCCTGAAGACGGGCAAAGAAGTGCGCAATGTGGTTATGGGTGTATATAACCCGGCAGACGGCGCATACAGGTGGATAAGAATCAACGCTATTCCGCAATTCAGACCTGGTGAAGATAGACCCTATCAGGTTTATACCACATTTGGCGACATTACAAAATTAAAAATAAAGGAAGAGGAACTCCGGTCCGCCCACCAGCAGCTGCTGGACATTATAGAATCCCTGCCTGACGCCACTTTTGTCATTGACAAGGATAAAAAGGTTATCGCCTGGAACCAGAGCATGGAAGAATTGACCGGGGTGCGCCAGGAAGAAATTATTGGCAGGGGCGACTATGCTTACGCAGTACCCCTTTACGGTGAAAAAAGGCCGGTAATGATTGACCTGGTTTTCGGGAAGGACAGGAAAACTGAATCCTCCTACGATTATATAAAGCAAGAAGGAAACACCGTATATGCGGAGGCCTATCTGCCTTTCGTGCGCGGCGGCAGGGGGGCCCACCTGTGGGGCAAGACATGTGGAATCTACGATAAAGATGGAAACGTTATCATGGCCATCGAATCTCTCCACGACATCACCGAACGCAAGAAGGCGGAACAGGCGCTGATTACGGAAAGACAAAGGTTTGAGACCTTAATAGAAGAGGCGCCCTTCGGGATGGCATTGTTTGATAAAGACGATAATTTCAAATATGTAAATACCAGGTTCAAAGAGATATTTGGTTACGATTTGAACGCTATTTCAAACAGAGAAGAATGGTTCCGCCTGGCCTATCGTGATCCTGACTACAGGCATATGGTTTCTTCCGCATGGAACAGGGTTCTGAAAAGCACCCGGCCGGGAGAGAGAAAAACCAGAGTCTTTAATGTCACCTGTAAAGACGGAAAGGAAAAGATAATCCGCTTTACGCCTGTGAAGTTACCAACTGACGAATTTATGATGACTTATGAGGATATTACCCTGGGCAAACAGGTAGAGGAGGAACTGCTGCGCATCAAGAAAGCGGTTGAAAGCTCGGGCAACGCAATTTGGATGACAGATAAAAAGGGTAAAAGGGTTATTTACCAAAACGCATCTTTTGTTAAACTGCTGGGCTATTCAGCCGAAGAATTTAACGCCGCCGGAGGGGCGCCAGCAGTATATCTGAATACAGACACAGCAAGAAAAGTATACGATACTATTATAAACGGGTGTTTCTGGAAGGGCGAAATTGAACTGCGTACCCGCGACGGCAAAATTATTCCTGTTTATTTGAATTGTGACGCTGTGAGAAATGAAGAGGGAGAAATAATAGCAATATTTGGTATTTGCAACGATATTACCAAGCGCAAACTGGCGGAACAAAAATTACGGACCGCCAATCAGCAACTCCTGGACACAATTAATTTTCTCCCCGACGCCACCTTTGTTATCGACCGGAGAGGCAAAGTAATTGCGTGGAACAAGGCGATTGAGGAAATGACCGGGGTGCGCCAGGAAGACATTATAGGCAAGGGTGACTACGCCTATGCTGTTCCCTTTTACGGAAAAGCGAGGCCAATCCTTATTGATATGATTATATCCGGGGACTTTGAATCAGAGCTGAGGTATGGATACCTCGAAAGGAAAGAAAACACAATCTATGGAGAGTCCTTCGCGCCGTTTTTATTTAGCAACAAGGAAGCATATTTATGGGGCAAGGCCTCGCCGCTTTTTGACAGTGAAGGAAACTTGACCGGCGCCATTGAGTCAATCCGCGACATTACCGAGCGCAAGCGGACTGAAGAGCAACTGAAGTACTTGAGCCTGCACGATTCTCTTACAGGTTTATACAACCGGACCTTTTTTGAAGAGGGAATGCGACGGACCGGAGATGGGCGTTTTGATCCGGTTGGTATAATAGTGTGTGATCTGGATGGGCTGAAGTTTGTCAACGATACTCTGGGGCACGACACCGGGGACTCGTTGCTCGCAGCATCCGCCAATGTTATCAAAAGAGCTTTCCGGAAAAGTGATATAGTAGCCCGTATCGGCGGGGATGAATTTGCCATACTGCTGAGTCAAAGCGATGAAAAAATTGTGGAAGAAGCTTGCGACAGGATCAGGCATGCTATAGATAGATACAATGCGGCAAGCCCTGAAATCCCTTTGAGTATATCAATTGGATTTTCCGTAAAAAGTGAAACATCTGAGAGTATGAGCGATTTATTTAAGGAAGCTGACAACAGCATGTACCGGGAGAAACTGCATCGCGGTCAAAGCGCGAGAAGCGCAATAGTCCAAACTCTTTTGAAAGCTTTAGAGGCCAGGGACTTCATAACCGAGGGCCACGCCGTCAGGTTGCAGGATTATGTAACGGTTTTGGCCGGGGCTATCGGTATGCCGGCGCGAAATAAATCAGAGCTCTGTTTGCTGGCCAAGTTCCATGATATAGGCAAGGTCGGTGTGCCTGACAGAATTTTGTTTAAGCCGGGTCCTCTTAACTCAGAGGAGGTTGCTGAAATGCGGCGGCATAGTGAGATCGGACACCGCATCGCTCAGTCAGCGCCGGATCTTGCGCCCATTGCGGACTGGATCCTGAAACACCATGAATGGTGGAACGGCAGTGGTTATCCACTGGGGCTCAAAGGGAAAGAAATCCCGCTGGAGTGCCGGATTCTGGCCATTGCCGACGCCTACGACGCCATGACCAGCGACCGCCCCTACCGTAAGGCCATGGCTCACGACAGTGCTGTAGAGGAACTTAAAAAATTTGCCGGGGTTCAGTTTGACCCTGAATTGGTGGATAGTTTTCTGGGGTTTTTAGAAAACAATCATTGACATTTAAAAGTATGTAGAAAGCAAGTTTCTTTAAAGCCGGGTCGCTGGTGAGCCGAATCAAATGCTCACAGGTGATCCGGCTTTTGTTTTGCTGGTTTGAGTTTTACAAACCACGGAACCATTGCATGATGCCTTAAATGAAAAAGAATTCCGGCCCCTGGATTGTTCGTTTTTACAATGCAATATATTCGAAATAGATATTAATGTAATAAGTAAAAACAAACGAAAAAATAGGAGAAGAACAGTGATGATTGGGGCTGATATTATATAAACCACCATGAATGTCGAATAGCTTTTTACATTTAAAGAGGGGGTATGGAAAGTGAAACTAAAGATCGAAACAAAGATAGTGGTGTGTTTTTTAATCCTTCTATTGCTGCTGGTTATTGAGGGTTTTGTTGCGAGTAATTCAAAAAACACGACGGCCAATATAATTCTGTGTGTTGTCTCTTTGCTGGCCGGTGGTGTTTTAAGTTACTTTACAACAATATCGGTAAGAAGTTCTTTCAACGCCCTGCTGGCTGAAAGCAAACGGTTGGCAGCGGCAGTCAGGGAAGGCAAGTTGGACACAAGAGGCGATGAAAGCAAAGTAGACCCAGAATTCCAGGAAGTCATCAAGGGGGTGAATGACACTCTTGACACAGTAACCAGGCCGCTTAATGTCGCGTCTGAGTACGTGGAACGGATTGCCAGGGGAGACATCCCGCCGAAGATCACTGACACCTATAAAGGTGACTTCAATGAATTTAAAAACAACCTGAATGGCTGCGTGGACGTCATAAATGGTCTGCTAAAAGAGATGGAAAGCCTGGTCCATGAGGTGGAAGAGGGTAAGTTGAATGTCCGTGGCAACGCTACAGCCTATAACGGCGAATGGCAAAAACTAATGGTAGGTATGAACGGCCTGGTTGAAGCTGTGGCCAGGCCGGTTGACGAGCTAATTGCCGCCCTCACCAGGATGGCTATGAATGACTATACCCAAAACATGGTTAAGGATTATGCGGGTACATGGGATGTCCTCAAAAACGCCACCAATGAAGTACAGGCACGGGTATTAAATGCCATAAGAGCTATGAATAATATGGGTCAAGGAGATTTCAGCGACCTGGCTGTGATGAAAGAAGTCGGGCAGAGAAGTGATAACGATCAATTGATTCCTGCTCTTATTAGTATGATCGAGGCTGTCCGGAAGCTGGCGGACGACGCCGGCATGCTGGCCGGGGCGGCTGTGGAAGGCAAGCTCGATACCCGTGCTGACGCCACCAGGCACGACGGCGAGTACCGTAATGACGTCGAAGGATTCAATAAGACCCTTGACGCTGTCGTTGGTCCTTTAAACGTAGCGGCTGAATATATCGACCGGATCAGTAAGGGCGACATTCCTCCTAAAATTACCGAAAATTATCAAGGTGACTTCAATGAGATCAAGAATAACCTGAACAGTTGTATCGATGCTGTTGATGGACTTCTTAAGGAGGCCACCCACTTGATTCAGGCAGCCAAAGACGGCAAACTGGATATTCGCGGCGATGTGGAGGCCTTTACCGGAGACTGGGGCAAACTGGTTGGCGGCATGAACGGCCTGATGGAGGCCGTAGCCGAACCGGTTGGAGAAATAATGGTAATCGTGCGTCAAATGGCGGTAAACGACCTCAGTAAGAAGATGGAGAAGGATTACACCGGCATCTGGAATGACCTTAAGCAGGTGATTAATGAATTAAACGCAAGGCTGGCGAATATTCAAAGTACTATTGTCAAGATCAGCGAGGGCGACTTGAGCGACTCTGATATGTACAAGAAGGTCGGGCGAAGAAGTACTAATGATAAATTGGTGCCTGGTTTTATTAAAATGCACGATGCTATCCAAAAGCTGTTGGACGACGCCAATATGCTGGCCGGCGCTGCAGTGGAAGGCAAGTTGGACACCAGGGCGGACGCTGTCAGGCACGAGGGTGAGTACCGCAAGGTTATCGAAGGGTTTAACAACACCCTTGACGCCGTAATCGGTCCTCTAAACGTGGCTGCTGAGTACGTTGACAGAATCAGTAAAGGTGATATCCCACCAATGATTACTGACAACTATAACGGCGACTTCAACGAAATCAAGAACAACCTGAACACCTGTATCGACAGTATCAACAGTGTTGTTGCCGGGATGAACAATTTATACGAGGCCCATAACAATGGTGCTATTGACTTTTATATCCCGGAGGAGGGTTTTACAGGAGTATACCGGGAAATGACCACAGAGGTCAATAAAGTGGTTAAAACGCACGTCAGAAACATGAGTAAACTTCTTAGGGTAGTTGCGGCTTATGCGGAAGGTGACTTCTCCAAGGTCATGGAAAAGCTCCCGGGCAAGCAGGGTTTCGCCAATGTAAAGATGGATCAGATCAGGGATACCCTGCAAAGCCTGATTAAAGAAGTGGACAGCATGGTCCAGGCCGTTAAGGCAGGCAGGCTGGATGTACGCTGTGACGCGACGGCTTTCAGCGGTGATTGGGGTGAGTTGGTCGGCGGCCTGGATAGTATGATGGAAGCAGCGGCCGAGCCGGTACACGAATTGATCAGGGTACAGGAACGGATAGCAGTCAACGATTTCGGGCACAAAATTGAAAAGAATTTCGAAGGCACTTGGGAAGAGATGAGGAACGCTACCAATACCACAACAGAAAGACTTTCAGCTATAGTCGCAACAGTTACTAAAATCAGTAACGGAGATTTCAGCAACCTGGACGGCTTTAAAAAAGTTGGACGCAGAAGTGAGCAGGACGAACTGATGCCTTCTTTCGTTAAAATGATGGAGGTCATTCAGGAATTAATTGCTGACGTGGAAAAATCGGTCGTCGCAGCCGCGTCCGGCCAACTGGACGCGCGGGCCGATACCGGCCGGTACAACGGTGAATACCGCAGGTTGATGGAAGGTATGAACGGGCTGATGGAAGCTGTAGGCGCACCTCTCAACGAGATCATGGATGTCCTCGGTCGGATCGCGGTTAATGACCACAGCAAAGCTGTGGAGAAAGACTACACAGGCATCTGGAATGACCTCAAGGTGGCGCTCAACCGGGTCCACAGGCTGGTCACCAGAATCTTATCAATAGTAACCAGTGTGTCAAGGGGTGATCTCGGTGAACTGGAGGCTCTCAAAGAAATAGGGCGTTGGTCTAACAACGACGAATTGATACCGGGCTTTATCAGGATGCACGAAGCGATTTTGGAACTGGTGAATGACACCAACTTGCTGGTTGCAGCCGCGGTGGAGGGCAAGCTCAGTACCCGCGCTGATGCCGCAAAACACTTTGGCGAGTACAGCAAGGTTATCGAAGGCGTCAACAAGATGATGGACGCGGTAATCCACCCGATCAACGAAGCAGCCCACTGCCTGAAGGAGATGGCCGAAGGCAACCTGTCCACCAGGGTGACCGGCAAGTACCAGGGCGATCACGCCATTATCAAGGACGCCCTCAACACCACCCTGGAGGCACTTAACAATATCATTGAAAAAGAGGCGATCAGGTGCCTGCAGGAGATTGCCAAAGGTAATCTCAGCGTGGCGGTAACCGGCAATTACAAGGGAGACTACGGTGTAATGAAGGACGCCCTTAACACGACCATTGAAGATTTGAACGATACTTTGAGCCAGGTTGCCATAGCCATAGAGCAGGTTAACACGGGCGCCCAGCAGGTGTCAGACTCCAGCCAGTCCCTGTCGCAGGGCGCGGCTGAGTCGGCCAGCACCATGGCCCAGATTACTTCCTCCATGCAGCAGATGAACGCCCAGACCAAACAGAACGCTGAAAACGCCACCCAGGCCAACCAGCTGGCCACCCAGGCCAGGGCCAACGCCGAGCGGGGCAATGAGCAGATGGCCAACATGGTCAGGGCTATGGGTGACATTAACGAGTCAGCCACCAACATCTCCAAAATTATCAAAGCCATCGACGAGATCGCCTTCCAGACCAACTTGCTGGCCTTAAACGCCGCGGTGGAAGCGGCCCGCGCCGGCAAGCACGGCAAAGGGTTCACTGTGGTGGCCGAGGAAGTGCGCAACCTGGCCCAGCGCAGCGCCAAAGCGGCCAAAGAGACAGCCGAAATGATCGAGGGTTCGATTAAGAAAACCGAAGTTGGCACCAAGATTGCCGAGGAAACATCCAAGGCGCTGGAGGAAATTGTCCTGGGTGTCAGCAAGGTTACCGACTTTATCAGCGAGATAGCCTCCGCTTCCAAGGAGCAGGCCCTTGGCATCGGCCAGATCAACGAGGGCCTCGGCCAGGTGGACCAGGTCACCCAGCAAAACTCCGCCAGTTCGGAAGAGTTGGCCGCGGCCAGCGAAGAGATGTCGAGCCAGTCCGAAATGGTCAGACAGATGCTGGGCAAGTTTAAACTCAAGAGGCAGGCGGGAGGCGGATCTTTCGCGGCCGGTCCCGTGGGCGGGGGCAAGCCGTACCTGGCGCATAAACAGGCCAGGGTCACCAAGAAGGGTGCGCAAATTGGCCTGGCGGCGTCCGGCGGCAGGGTAAACCCGGAGGATGTCATATCATTGAATGACATGGATTTTGGCAAGTTTTAGGATTATAAGTTTTTGCAATGAATATCGTACGGGATAAAGCAGGATCTTCGTTCCTGCTTTATCCCGTAATTTTTAATGAAAGAGGTATTGAGGTCAGTAGCGATTATGTTGTTCCAAAAGAAATTGTCCGACTGTCCGGCGGGCATCCACAAGATACTAAGGAAAAGAACAATCCAAACGATATAAAAGGGCGATTGATTTGCTTTCAATCAGCGCGATCATTGAAAAAGAAGGCCGTGGTAAATACAGGTTCGTTGAACCCGTGTTGAAAGAATACATATTAAGAAGCTATTAAGGGGTTAAAATTCTCCGGCGCTTTGGTCGGGATGATTATATTTATGTTAGTGAAAGAGGGAGTCCCTTGTTTTTTATGTCGAATAACGATGTAATTTGTCGCAATATTTAATAGTTTATGTTATAGGAATTTATTGTTTATTTGTAGAAGGATAGGAAAAGGATTCATAATAAAATGATTTGACCTTTTTAAAGCTATGTTTGACAGGTTTCGGCATAACTTTAAAAACTTATCGAACCTTTCTCAAATAGTTGGAGAAAGGCTTGAAGTTTATAAAATAAATGCATTTATCTATTCAGAATAAAAACAGGAGGGAGATATCATGGAGCCATATTTAGGACAAATCAATGCGTATCCGTACACGTACGAGCCCGCTAACTGGGCACTGTGTGACGGGCGGGTAATGCAGATTTCCACCAACCAGGCCTTGTATACATTGCTTGGCACCACCTTCGGCGGCAACGGCGACACCACTTTTAACCTGCCGGACCTGCGCCCCGCCGCCACGGGTTGGGGTCATGTCAGGTACTTTATGTGTGTGTCCAACGGTGTATACCCCCCCAGAAATTAGTGTTTAAGTTTTTATCAAACTTGATGGGAGTGTGAAAATTCCATGGATCCGTTTATAAGTACAATTAGATTATTACCTTATAACTTCACACCTTACGGCTGGTTGCCTTGTGAAGGGCAGATCCTGCAAATAACGCAAAATAGTGCACTGTTTGCCCTGATCGGCGCCAAGTTCGGCGGCAACGGCAGCACCACTTTTGCCCTGCCTGACCTGAGGGGCTTCGAACCTCAGGTGGGAGCCCGGTACTTCATGGCTACTATGGGCATATTCCCGCCTAGAAGTTAAGGGCGATCATGGTTTAACTGAGTATTTGACAGGAGGAAGATATTATGGAAACATTTATAGGTGCAATTGAACTGTTCCCCTTCGGTTACGAGCCCCTGGACTGGTTTTTGTGCGACGGGCGGCTGCTCAACATTTCACAATATGATGTCCTGTTTTCGCTGCTGGGCATCCAGTTCGGCGGTGACGGCACGACAAACTTTGCCCTGCCCAACCTGCTGGGGACCGAGCCCATGCCGGGCATGAACTTCTACATTGCCATAAGCGGAGATTATCCTCCCAGGAGTTAAATGAAATAGTGCAAGTTACTGCGCTCTTAAAATTATAAATGATAGAAAGGATTGAATATATATGAACAATGTGGCTCTTAACAAGACCGCCACTTCCAGCAGTTATGTGTCGCCCTTTGCTGCCGGCAAGGCGGTGGACGGCGCCCTGACCCCGCTCAGCAGATGGCTGTGCGACGCCATGCCCTGCTGGGTTCAGGTGGATTTGGGCAAGAATTATTTTATTCAAAGATGGGTCGTCAAGCACATGGGGGCTATCGGCTGGCAATCGCCGTCCTATAACATGGTAGATTACGCTCTCCTGGGAAGCCTTGATAACGCCAGCTTTAGCAACCTGGACTCGGTTACCGGTAATAGCTCAAGTTCAACCGACCGCACCATTTCATTCGCGCAAGTAAGGTATGTGAGAGTTAACGTGACCAAAGGGCTTAACATCAATAAGGGCGTCGCTTCGGTGGCCGGATTGGAGATTTACGGGACATGCGCGGTTTTAACAGCGCTTCAAATAAAATCAGGCAAAAGCACGATAAATTACAACCCTCAATTTAGCCCGACATATTTTGCATATACTGCCAGCGTGCCTAATACCACGGCATCAGTGTCAGTTTTCCCCACCGCTCAAGACAGCAGCGCGGTGATTACAGTAAATGGTCAAACAGTTATAAGCGGTCAATCAGTTTCGGTTAATTTGAACGTGGGACAGAACACCATCACGGTGGTTGTTACATCAGACGGTAATGACCGCAATACATACACCATTACCGTAACCAGGGCAAGCTCGTAAAAGTGCCGTTGCCCTTTAAGTAATTGAATTTTATTAAAAACAAACAACATATCCTGAAAAGCCAAATATAACGGCGCCTCTTTCCAGGAGAGGTTGTTTGTTTTCAGTAGTAAGACAACCAATGCGTTAATAATTACAACTTTCTGTGTCTTTGATTATGATTTGATATCTCCTTACGCAAGTTTTTCAGCCAGCTTAGACCACCGTTCCTTGAACCATAAACTTGACAAAGTGGTATCCTGGATTGTCTTGTGAATTTTGGGAGGGTAAAAAATGAAGCTAAAAAAGTTTTTTACAGTAATGATCGCAGTATTTACATTTTTATTTGCAGGCGTAATCCTATTTTCTCAGGTGTCATTAATAACAAAGGCGTATGCCAGTGCGCCGGCGGATGAGAATTTTGAAACAAGGAGCAGTACAATAAACACCAGCAACTCGCTTGCAGTTGGAAGCCTCACTTTTACAACTGACGGGCCTATTGATGCTAATAATAAGTTAAATGTTGCACCATTTTATTCTGCGAGTGAGGGTGGCTATACCGCAGAAGATTCTACATATTTCACCGGCCAAGTCATAGTGCAAGATTATACTGGGACACATACTTGCACGAATTTCCAGTTCGGCTCAACAGACCAGAATAATAAATTCAAAATGGATTCGATATATGTTCTGGCTACAATGTTGACAAGCGGTGGAAGCAGTGTAATAGATGTAAGGGGCTATAGCGGGGGCAGCGGCGGCACGCTTAAGGCAAGTGTCACCGGGCTCAATTTAGCGGCCGGCGGGTCCTATGGATCCGGGTCTGATGCGATTACATATTCAAAAACCATAGATAATTCAACCGAAAAAGGGGGACTTTTGACATTCGGAAGCAATTGGACCAGAATAGACACCATAGTCATATCTAGAGGCGATGGACTGAATGCGGAGTTTGTACTGGATTCCTTAAGCTTTTCTGAGACTTTTACGGCACCAACTATAATAGCCCTGGCCTCACAGCCGGTTGGAGCGTGGAATGACGGTTATCTCAATGCCGGCGATGTCGGCAGCGACAGGGCTTTGCGGCTGGATTTATCCACTTCGGGAGCGATATCCGGAGATGTGGTTTATGTTTACTCCGACGGCGCACAAATAGGAACCAAAACATTAGATGCCACGGATATAGCTAATGGATATGAGGACGTAACCATTCCCACCGCCGCTTTATCCGGATTATCCAATGGTTCACACAACTTAACCGCCAGATTAAATACTAGTTCCGATTCCGCGGCGGTTGCAGTGACTGTTGAAAAAACGGTACCCACCCTGTCCAGCGCCGCCAGGACTGATAACACCCATATCACCGTCACTCTGAGCGAAAACTGTACCAACATCGCCAAGGCCAACGACGGCGGGTTCACCGTGCAGGAAACAGGCAACCCCGGCACCACTTATGCAGTATCATCAATCGCTCAGGGCGTTGACGCCAGCCACGTGGTGCTTACCGTGACCAATATGGGCATATCCGCCGGAGAAGGAGTCACCGTGAAATACACCGCCGGCGGCAATGGGACAGTGCAGGATATAGCCGGCAATGCCATGGCCACCGACGGCACAGGAGTAACAGTTGCTGCCTGGGACACCACGGCGCCCACCATTACATCAGGCACACTGGCCGCAACGAACGCCTACATTGACGTCGTCTTCAGCGAAGGAGTGTACGGGGCCGCTGACGGGACAACAGCCCTGACCGCCGCCAAACTCGCTTTAACTTTTACCCGGAACGGAGGCAGCGCCAGCAACGCGGTGATCAGTTCCGTCAAGCAGAATGACAACGCAGTCGAGGGCTCAGCTTCGGCGCTGGCCGGCGGCGAGACAGTCGTAAGAGTGTTTCTTACCATAACGGGGACGCCAAGCGGCGTGGAAACTATCGAGATCAAGCCGGCTGACGGCGCTTCCGTTTATGATAAAGCCGGCAATGCCGCATTAGCAGCGCAGACCACGGGAGTAAAGACGCTTAACGACAATACACCGCCCACCCTGGTAAGCGCCGCGAGGACCGACAATACCCATATCACCGTAACCTTGAGCGAGAACTGCACGAACATCGCCAAGGCCAACGACGGTGGTTTCTCAGTTAATGAAACAGGCGCTCCCGCCACTACTTATGCCGTAGTCGCCATCGCCCAGGGTGTTGACGCCAGCCACGTGGTGCTTACAGTAGCCGATATGGGCGTATCCGCCAAAGAGGGAGTCACCGTCAAGTACACAGCGGGCACTAACGGCACCGTGCAGGATACTGCCGGCAACGCTATGGCCACAGATGGCACAGGTGTGGCCGCGGCCGCCTGGGACACCACGGCGCCCACCCTGGTAAGCGCCGCCAGAACCAGCAATACCCAAATCATTGTAACCTTAAGCGAGAACTGCACCAACATCGCCAAGCTTAACGATGGCGGATTTACAGTGGAAGAAACAGGCACTCCCGCCACTACTTATACCGTATCCGGCACCGCCCAGGGCGTTGACGCCAGCCATGTAGTGCTTACAGTAGCCGACATGGGCATATCCGCCAGAGAGGGCGTCAACGTGAAGTATACCGCCGGCGGCAACGGAGACGTGCAGGATATCGCCGGCAATGCCATGGCCACCGACGGCACAGGAGTAACAGTTGCTGCCTGGGACACCACGGCGCCCACCATTACATCAGGCACACTGGCCGCAACTAACGCCTACATTGACGTCACCTTCGACGAAGGAGTGTACGGGGCTGCTGACGGGGTAACCGTCCTGACCGCCGCCAAACTCGCCTTAACCTTTACCCAGAACGCGGGCAGCGCCACCAACACGGTGATCAGCTCCGTCAAGCAAAACGATAACGCGGTGGAAGGCTCAGCCTCACCCCTGGCCGGCGGCGAGACAACCGTGCGGGTTTTCCTTACCATAACAGGAACGCCAAACGGCCTGGAAACTATTGAGATAAAACCGGCTGACGGCGCTTCCGTATATGATAAAGCCGGCAACGCCGCCACTACGCTGCAGACCTCGGGAGCAAAAACACTCAACGACAAGACTCCGCCCACCCTGGTGAGCGCCGCTGCGACCGACAACACCCATATCACCGTAACCCTGAGCGAGAACTGCGTCAACATCGCCAAGGCCAACGACGGCGGGTTTACAGTACAGGAAACAGGCAACCCGGCTGTTACTTATGCCGTATCATCAATCGCCCAGGGCGTTGACGCCAGCCACGTGGTGCTTACCGTGGCCGACATGGGCATATCAGCTAAAGAAGGTATCACCGTCAAATACACCGCCGCCGGCAACGGGACAGTGCAGGACACCCTGGGCAACCCCATGACCACCGACGGCACTGGTGTAGCCGCAGCCGCCTGGGATACCACCGGCCCCACCATTACAGCGGGGTCATGTACACTGGCCGCAAGCAACGACTACATTGACATCGTCTTCAACGAAGGAGTGTACGGCTCAACTGACGGGACAACCGCCCTGACTGCCGCCAAACTTGCCTTAACCTTCACCCAAAACGGGGGAACAGCGACCAACGCGCAGATCAGCTCCGTCAAGCAAAACGACAACGCAGCCGAGGGCTCAGCCTCGGCGCTGGCCGGCGGCGAGACAACCGTGAGGGTTTTCCTTACCATAACAGGGACACCGAACGGCCTGGAAACTATTGAGGTAAAACCGGCCGACGACACTTCCGTTTATGATAAAGCCGGCAACGCAGCGCTGGCAACGCAGACCACAGGCGTGAAAACACTCAACGACAAGACACCGCCCATCCTGGTGAGCGCCGCCAGGACCGACAACACCCATATCACCGTGACCCTGAGCGAGGACTGCACCAACATCGCCAAGGCCAACGACGGCGGGTTTACAGTACAGGAAACAGGCAACCCGGCTGTTACTTATGCCGTATCATCAATCGCCCAGGGCGTTGACGCGCAACATGTGGTGCTCACAGTGGCCGATATGGGCATATCCGCCAGAGAAGGAGTCACCGTGAAGTATACCGCCAGCGGCAACGGGACGGTGCAGGATACCTTGGGCAACGCCATGGCTACCGACGGCACAGGAGTAGACGCAGCCGCCTGGGACACCACCGCGCCCACCATTGCAACGGCCACACTGGCCGCAAACAACGCCTACATTGACATCACCTTTGACGAAGGCGTTTATGGCGCCGCTGACGGGACAACCGCACTGACCGCCGCCAAACTCGCCATAACCTTTACCCAGAACGGAGGCAGCGCCACCATCGCGGTAATCAGCTCCGTCAAGCAAAACGACAACGCAGCCGAGGGCTCAGCCTCGGCGCTGGCCGGCGGCGAGACAACCGTGAGGGTTTTCCTTACCATAACAGGGACACCGAACGGCCTGGAAACTATTGAGGTAAAACCGGCCGACGACACTTCCGTTTATGATAAAGCCGGCAACGCAGCGCTGGCAACGCAGACCACAGGCGTGAAAACACTCAACGACAAGACACCGCCCATCCTGGTGAGCGCCGCCAGGACCGACAACACCCATATCACCGTGACCCTGAGCGAGGACTGCACCAACATCGCCAAGGCCAACGACGGCGGGTTTACAGTACAGGAAACAGGCAACCCGGCTGTTACTTATGCCGTATCATCAATCGCCCAGGGCGTTGACGCGCAACATGTGGTGCTCACAGTGGCCGATATGGGCATATCCGCCAGAGAAGGAGTCACCGTGAAGTATACCGCCAGCGGCAACGGGACGGTGCAGGATACCTTGGGCAACGCCATGGCTACCGACGGCACAGGA
>CAZIYV010000071.1:0-16647 GCA_964543575.1 uncultured Pelotomaculum sp. | reverse complement strand
TGCGACATCGACATTGTGCAGTCCATGAACCCGCCTGAGTTGGCGTTGCGTGTGCCAACCAGAGTTCCCTGCTCGATGGCATCGCCGGTACGAACCTTGACGTCGGTCATCCCCGTCGTCTTCAGCTTGCAGCCCTTGTTGATGCCTTCCGTCACCAGTGACTCAAGAGCGACCGTCGTCCCCTTGTCATCGGGCTCAGCCAGAACCACCCGCATCCCCTCCCGGACACAGCGCCTGGCCAGGCCCAGTCCAATGCCGCTGGCCGCACCTGTAATAACTGCCACCTTGTCTTTAAACTCCCGCATGATTTACCCTCCCCCTATACCTACTATATTTTGACAAAATCAAATGTGGGCAGTCTTTACCATTTTGTCAACTTACCGTTGCCTGGAAAGCCCTCATTTAAAATCCTAACCTCTTATAAATCTTGAGCCGGGCGGACAAGTGCCCCGCTTAGAAAAAGGTCGATCTCCCTGTCTAAAATATCCGTTAAAGATCTTTCCGGAAAAGCCAGCCAGACAATCATTATTGAAGCGCTTAGCCATTCCAGGTGGTTTGACAGTTCTTCGGCCGGTATGTCCCGCCTGATTTCACCATCTTCCTGCCCCATTCTTATAACTGGTGTCAAAATGTTGTTAAAACCACTTCTCAAATTTTCATCACGCAAAGCTTCCAACGACCTCTGCATCAAGTAAACCATATATTTTTTAAGAACATCCTCATTAAGGTTTCTTTCAAACCACTGCATCATTTCACGAAATAGTACAACCAACCTTGACCGGATGCCCGGTAACCGCTCCAACAGGCTGACCACCTCAGTTCCAGTCTCCCTTGCGGACATCTGAACATATTCGTGAACTATAGCTTCCTTGGCGGGAAAATGGTTGAATATGGTGCCTTTGGCCACATCCGCCACTTCGGCTATTTGCTCCACTGTGGTAAAGTCAAATCCCTGCCTGTTGTAAAGGT
This sequence comes from uncultured Pelotomaculum sp., assembly GCA_964543575.1. GTDB lineage: Bacteria > Bacillota > Desulfotomaculia > Desulfotomaculales > Pelotomaculaceae > Pelotomaculum_B. Next base: position 15,678 of record CAZIYV010000071.1, on the reverse strand, counting down.
CTATAGCCACAGAGACAATCCTCTGCCTGGTCTGTTCTTTTTTTCTTTCAGTTCTGTTTCTTCTGACAGGTTCCATTCTACCCCTCCTCACTATACTAAGTATAATATTATACTGAGTATATATTTATTCTTAATGCATTTTACCAATATTTGATGTGCCTGACAAGGTGCAAGAACAATATTTATTTTTTGTTCATACGATAAAATATGGCCTATCTGATTAATTATGGTAATGGAGTGAGTCAATAATGATTGGACCGGTAAGCAACAGGAAGCGCCTGCAGGAGGCATATCGCCTTCGCCTCAAAGCGGCTCTTTTATTATCCCGGATCCGGTAGTTGCCAGCGCGGACGGACTCTCGCTGCTTCCATATTCAGGGCAGCCTTTAACGGTAGGCGGGGAATTGAACAAACTTGCCGCCAACGTCGCCCTTGGCCGTGATTTCGCCGGTATACACTGGCGCAGCGACGGAATCGAAGGCATGAAACTGGGTGAAGCGGTGGCCATAGGCATCCTGCAGGATTACAGGAACACCTACAATGAGAATTTTAGCGGCTTCTCCCTCACCAAGTTTGACGGAACCACCGTCATCATCTGATCTGTCACGGTTTTTAATCCGGCAGATATGAAAACCAGCTCAGGCGCCTGGCATCTGAGCTGGTTTTTTTAAAAGTTGAAATAACTTAATAATCTAGACATCAATGCCGCTAACGCAGCACCATGAGAAGGATGAAAATCGCGATGTAGGTTCGATTTCAATCGAACACGACGCATTAGCGCCGAACTAGTTTGATGCACCTGGGGACATTCCTCGCCGATAGAGGAATGCCTAAAATAGAGGTGTGTCCCCATTCCTCTGACGAATGAACTTCCACATGGTGGGAGCATGGGTTACTTCAACCGGGGCGCTGTTCGCCAACGCCCAGTCGGGAAGGACAGTAGTAAAGTTAGGCATATTGGCAAAACCGTGCGTGCGGGTACTATCCTGAAAATACACCGGGTATGTTGCGCTGGTTAAATGTAGGTGCAGGGGAAAAGCCTTTTTCAGAAAAGGGTCGGTAAACCGGTCGGCATACTGCTGCATACTCACTTTAAACCACTTGCCGGCTGAGAGCATAGCGGGAACTTGCCTGTAAAAGTCCCAGGCAGATCCCATCATCATCTCGCCCCAGGTATCGCTTCTTGAATATTTTTTTATAGCGCCTGCGGCCAGGCCGCCCATTCCGGCGCCGATAATAATGATAGATTTATTACCCACTAACATCACCTTTTCTAGAATAATTGAATAGCTGCCAACACTTTTATTTTTTCCCCACCCACACATATAATTCATTAAAAAAACCGGATCATTAACATTATAACCTCAAGAAAACTTTAGTTGTGATATACTTATTTAACTTTTACAGAGGTAATTGTCCCTAATATTTTTTCTTCGACTCATTTCGACAAATTTCCTGAAGGATAAATACCGGATGCTGTCAAAATATGCATTCATTCCTAGAAACTATATGACGGGGGCTGTTCATGAGTTACCGAGATATGACCAGAGAACAACTGCTTGCCGAGTTGACCGCCACCTCCAGGGAAAATAAGACTCTAAAAAACCAACTGGAAGAGTTGCAAAAAAAAATCATTGAAGAGTCATCTGAAAAGCCGGTTCTTAATACCGGCCAATATCTTACCGACATCGTTGAACATCTTCCTGATGCCACCGTAGTAATCGACAGGAATAGAAAAATTATCGCCTGGAACCGGGCAGTCGAGGAAATGACCGGATTTACCAAAGAAGAAATGATTGGCAAAGGTGATTACGCTTACGCTGTTCCCTTTTACGGCACGCCCAGGCCCACTTTGATTGATTTAGTATTTGAAGATCACGCGGAAATATTTAGACACTATGACATAATTGAAAAAAAGGGCGACACTCTATTCTCGGAAGGTTTTTCGCCCTTTGTATTTGAAGGCAAGGGGGCCATTCTGTGGGGAAAGGCTTCCCCTCTATTCAACAGCAACGGCGCCCTGGTCGGGGCCATTGAGACGGTTCGCGATATAACAAACATGGAGGACAGGCACGCGGCCGAAAGGAAGAGGCTATACTCACTCCTGGACAAGCTGCCCGGCTTCATCTGCCTGATCAAACCGGATTATTCCATTACCTTTACCAACAAAAACTACCGTGAACGGTTTGGCGAGACCGAGGGCAAAAGGTGTTACGAAATATTCAACGAAATGAGTGTCCCCTGTGAGGTTTGCCCGACACAAACAATATTTATGACAGGCAATCCCGTTGAGTTTGAGTGGACCAGTCCCACTGGAGAAACATACCAGGTTTATGATAGTCCCTTTTATGATGTCGATGGCTCTTTGCTTGTATTGGAACTCTTAATAGATATTACCGAGCGCAAGCGTATATCGGAAGCATTATCGCTAAGCGAGGCTCGCTACCGGGCTATCGTAGAAGACCAGACGGAATTAATCTGCCGCTGCTCAGCCAATGGTAAGCTTAGCTTTGTTAACGAAAGATTCAGCCGCTTCTTTAGTCTAAAGAGCGAGGATTTGATTGGGAAATGCTTTATTCCGCTTCTTTTCAAGGATGACAGGGAAAAGACCGGCGAATTAATTTCCTTGCTTAATTCACAGAACCCGGTCCTCACGGATGAACACCGCATTCTAATGCCGGATGGCACGAAACGCTGGCTGCAGTGGTCATACCGGGCAGTATGCAACGAACAGGGTCAAACAGTTGAATTTCAAGGAGTGGGGCGGGATATCACGAAGCGCAAAATTGCTGAAGAGGATCTAGAGACTGAGCGCAAGCGTTTGTTTAACTTACTGGATAAGCTTCCAGCACAGGTTGCCCTTTTTGCGCCGAATTATGAAATCCGTTTCGCCAACAATATTTTCCATGAGCAGTTCTGCATGTCTGAAGGCAGGTACTGCTACGAGGCTATCTGGGGATTGGACAAACCCTGCGATAAGTGCCATACTTTCAAGGTTTTTGAGACGAACAAACCTCTGGAATGGGAATTGACTTTACGGGACAAGACCTATCATTTTTATGATTATCCTTTTTTTGATTTTGACGGGTCCCAGTTAGTCCTGGAGATTGGTATTGATATAACTGATTTAAAGCAGGCTATGGAAAAGTTACAGCTGTCGGAAAAACGGTTTTCTAAAGCTTTCAACGCCAATCCGGGTGTTATGGCTATAATGTCTTTAATAGATTCAAGCGGAGACATCCGTTTTATTGATGTGAACACCAGTTTTGAAAATGCGTTCGGTTATCACCGGGACGAGGTTACCGGGCTTACAACATCCGAATTGGGGATCTGGGCAAACCCGGTTGACCTGGATATAATCAAAGGTATCATACTGGAACAGCAGGGGTTTCGCAATCTCGAGATAACATTCCGCACTAAATCCGGTGAAAACATGATCGGTCTGGTTTCCGCTGAAACGATAGAATTCGGCGGTGAAATATGCCTGATTGTCAATATTACTGATATTACGGAACGCAAACAGATGGGAAAAGAAATGGCCCGCCTGGAACGGTTAAACCTGGTGGGAGAAATGGCTATCGGCATAGGACACGAAATCAGAAACCCGATGACCACTGTCAAAGGTTTTTTGCAGATTTTGATGACCAGGCCAGAATACTTAAAGGACAGGGCTTTCTTTGAACTCATGGTATCCGAACTCGACAGGGCCAATTCAATAATCACCGAATTTCTATCGTTAGCCAAAGACAAGGCGGTAAAGTTGAGGCCGCAAAACCTTAACCACATCATTCAGGCTTTATCCCCTTTAATTACTGCTGACGGCATGGTTACCGACCAATTCATCGAATTTGAACTGTGGGATATACCAGATATAGATTTGGATGAAAAAGAAATACGCCAGCTAATACTCAACCTGGTCCGCAACGGGTTTGAGGCCATGCCCTCAGGGGGGGCATTGACTATAAAAACGTTCCGGGACAATGGCGAGGTAGTTTTAGCGGTAACTGACGGTGGGAAAGGTATTTCGCCTGAAATACTTGAAAAGATAGGCACACCGTTTTTCACAACCAAAGACACGGGCACAGGGCTGGGCCTCGCGGTGTGTTACAGTATCGCTGACCGCAATAACGCCAGGATCGAAATCGAAACCGGACCAAAGGGCACTACTTTCTATGTGAGATTTAAAATATAACCTCCCCGTATCAGCGCAGCCAGCCCAGTCGCGCCGCCCGCGCTGGGCTGGGGCGGTTGTTTTTATTTGGGGTGGAACAGGAATAGATAACCGCAGGTATTACATATAACCGGCATCACCGCCAAACCCTTGTCCGGCGACAGCTCGTAGCCATTTTCCACCTTGACCAGCGAAGGCAAAAGACAATAAGGATTATCCATGGTGCCGAAATTTGTGCCGCTGCAGTTGGGACATGGTATCTTTAGATTTACTGTTTGTTTTTCCAATTATGTCACCCCCCTTGTACCTTTTTCGACACCTGTGAGGAGTTCCCTTTGAAATTCATTACCGGTACCCGTGAAATTTCAGGATCCCCTCCGCCTTCTTTCGGTGAAAATACGGAAGAAATCCTTCTCTCCTTCGGCTTTGACAAAAATGAAATAGATACTCTATATAAATCAAAAGTTATTTTTTAAGCGACTCAATGCTCACGGTACGGGTGTCCGCATTCCAAGTCACACTGGCCCCCAGCGACTCAGCCACGTACCTGGCCGGCAGCATGGTGCGGCCGGCGCGGATTACCGGGCTGGTGTCCATCTGCACCTTTGACCCGTTGTAGAAGGCTGTGCTGCTGTCGATGGTAAAAACACTCACCTGATTGCCCCTGCTGATAGTGACAACCCTGGTCTGGCCGTTCCATTCCGCTTTTGCGCCAAGCGCTTCAGCGATCGCCCGCAGGGGGACCATCACCCTGTTGTGCTGATCGATATAAGGGGACACGTCAAAGGAGATCGCCAGGCCGTCAACGAGTATTTTTATCACCTGCCTGTCCACTGCCGGAGGCTGTTCCTGCCCGTCGTCATAGAAAAGGTACTGTTTGCGCTCCTCTTTGAAACGGTTCAGCTCCGGCTGGTATAAGGCTTGTATTTGCGGGGGTGACAACCCCTCCTCCAGATAACGGCCGATTTTGTCAGTGCCCATGATTTTGTCAAACATAACCACTGTCTGCCCACTTTTAGGGACCGCGAACCCGTTCAGAGAATGGGCGCAGGTAAGCGCGTAAAGCCCGGTCAAAGCGGGATTAAAGCTGTGGTAGTCCACAATCTGCAGCCGCACACCGCCGGCTGCTCCCTTGTCTTCAGGCTTAAAGACCACGCCGGGCAGCCCGTACTGGTTGAGCAGGCCGGCAAATTTATTTGAGTCAACACCTTTCCCGCCAATCCACTTGAAATCGTCCGACTGGTAAATCCCTGTGCCCTCTCCCAGGCCGGTAGCCATGTAACCAAATACAGCATCCAGGTCGGGTATACGGGGCGAGGTTGGGACCCATTTTAGCCCCGTGTCCTGGAAGACCATGGAGCGGCTGTATCCTTGCATGGGGACCATAGTAAGATCAGCGCCGATTTTCCGGTTGAAAAAGCTGGCGAGTTCCCCGGCGGTCATCCCGTGCGCCATCGGCAGGTTATCAACCCCGACAAAAGTCCGGTAGGGCTCTTCCAGGACCGGTCCCTCCACGATCAGCCCCCCGACGGGGTTGGGGCGGTCCAGAACAACAACCGGTTTGCCGTACTTTTGAGCGGCAACCAAACAGTAGTTCATAGTCGACATATAGGTATAGGACCTGGCCCCTATGTCCTGTACATCAAACAACAGCACATCGATACCGGCCAACATCTCCCGCGTGGGCATCCTGGTCTGTCCGTACAGGCTGTACACCGGAATGCCCAGCACCGGGTGCACATATGAAGCCACGTACTCACCTGCCGCTGCGGTCCCGTCAAGGCCGTGCTCCGGCGCGTAAAGAGCAACTAGCTGAACAGTACTGTCCCTGGCCAGGATGTCCACGGTGCTTTCACCGCGGCTGTTCACGCCGCTTTGATTGGTGACCAAGCCGACCTTTTTCCCCTCAATTAACTCGTGCCGCGAGCTCATCAAAACCTCACTGCCAAGCCTCACCTGAGTCGCATCCAGCGGGAGGGCAAAACGCAGCATCAATAGCGGTAATACCACGAGCAGTGTCAGAGTTATCTTTTTTCTCATAAATATCAAATCCCCTTAATTTATGTTAAAGCAATGCCTGCAAATCCAACTATATTATATAGACGCACAGGAGGTGGGTTTGGATCAGAATACCACGTGGTCCAGATATGATCAAGCTCCAGGTTTTCCCTTTAACAGTTTTTAACAGCATAAAAACCTGTTGACAGTCATACTGACATAGTGTACTATGTAGCTAATACACGTGTAAAGTACACTTGAGGAGGACCACTTAAATGAGCGCCTGGTTGACTTTATTGCAAAAGGAATACCGCATGACCCGGAATTCCGCTTTCTTAGCACTGGCCATTCTCATCATCGGGGGTCTCTGGCTGGTCTACCTTTCTTACCGCTACCACCCTGGGATTATTTTCGTGCCGGCAGCCTTTATCCTGGTATTTCTGCTGTTTTACCCGGCCATCTACATTCTGAAAAGCTTGGCCTGGGAATGGAAGATCACACCCCACCTGTGGCTGCACTGCCCCCAGCCGGGCTGGCTGCTGCTGGCGGCCAAACTGGCCATCGCCCTGCTGCAGATGCTGGTGATCACGATTATTACCGCAGCGCTGCTGTTGCTGACGCTTTCCGTCTGCCCCACCCCGGAAGAGATGGGAGGCATGGTTCTCTCGTCACTAATACCCCTGATGGTGGAGATCGGTTTTTACGCAGCTGTTTTCACCTTCGCCGCCAGTATTTACATCGGGTCCTGGGCTACGCTGATCTCGGTGACAACTGCCCTGGCCGGGAATATTTTAGGCAGGTTCCGCTGGCTGGCCGGCATCGCGACTTTCTTTGTGGCGACAGTTGGCCTGGGTAAGCTCCATGAAACGGGATTTTATAAACTGATTACCCATTGGGGGCCTCTCAACATCCAACCGCGGAACTTCCCGGATGTACCCGGAGTTTTCAGTATGCACCTGTCTACTGATATGGGGGGACAAATGAATCTGGTCCGATTCTATGCCGGTGAAGTTTTCTTCTGCTTTCTTCTGACAGCGGCTTTGTTCGCCCTGTCTGCCTGGCTGATTGACCACAAAGTAGAGGTGTAGGGATATGAGTCAACCATTTAACACAACCCAGCCCATTTACCTGCAAATTTTGCAGCGTATCTGCCGGCAGGTGGTACGGGGTGAACTCAAAGCCGGGGACAAATTGCCCTCAGTAAGGGAAATGGCCTTGCAGGCCGGGGTGAATCCCAATACCGTACAAAGGGTATACACAGAACTGGAGCGCCGTGAAATCGCCGAAACCAGGCGCGGCCTGGGCTCTTATATAACTGAAAATGAATCCAGGCTGAAGCAGCTGAGGGAAGATTTGAAAAGCGAACAGATCGGCAGTTTTATCGCGGACATGAAGGAAACAGGCTTCAGCCCGGACGAGATCCTGGAAGGTGTACGCAAAGATCTGTTCAATACAATAAGCAATAGAGGTGTTTGAGATGACCGGCCATATTGTAAGATTTGAAAATGTGACTAAAAAGTATTTGAGCCAGGTGGCCTTAAATAACGTGAGCTTCGACTTGCCGCAGGGGAAAATAGCCGCTCTGGTGGGACCGAACGGCAGCGGCAAGTCAACTATCTTAAAACTGGCGGCCGGCTTGGCCCAACCCAGCCAGGGCTCGGTAACGGTACAAGGAAAAACTGTTAACCGGCGCGCGGCTGAAGAAGTGGCCTACCTTTCAGAATCAGATAATCTTTATCCCTTCTTTACCGTGCAGGAAACCATAAAGTTTAACGCCGGTCTCTTCGCAGATTTTGATATGGAAAAAGCACGTGAAATCCTCAGCTTCATGCAGCTGGAACCAAATAAGAAGGTCAGGCACCTCTCCAAGGGCAACCGCGGCAGGTTAAAATTCCTGCTGGCCCTGTCGCGCCGGGCGCGGCTGATCCTGATGGATGAACCCCTGGCCGGGCTGGACCCCCTGGTGCGGGACTCTATTATCAGATCCATGATTTCCTACCTGGATCTGCAGGAGCAGACCATATTCATGTCAACCCATGAAGTGTCCGAAGTGGAACCGGTGCTCGATCTGGTCATATCTTTAAATGTAGGGCGGATCATGGGGATGGAAGAAGTGGAGAATATACGGGAGAAACACGGCCTGAGCCTGGTGGACTGGATGAAAAAAACCTTGGCATAAAAAAGAGGCCTCGTTTTCGCGATGGTCAGAATATTGAAATCCAGATAAGACAAAGTCCATGGTGTTGAAACAAGCTGCTCCATTGCGCAGCGTCGGTCCATTCTTCATCGAGCCAGGACGGCGAGTTGAAGGCGGTCTGATTTTGCCCGAAGCGAGCTGGTAGTTCACTCGACGCGGAGCAGAGGAGCCAAGCGGTTTCAACACCATGGACGGCTCTGTCTACAAACCGGCCGCCGTTAACCCAACGGCTGGCTTTGTTGTTTCAGGGCAGGTTTAAAGCTGAAAATTGGCATGATCAGCAGCATCCCCACAAAAAACAGCACCGCGGACAACCCGTACATGGACACCAGTGAGAACTGAACCTTCAGCCAGCCCGCCAGGCTCATCGTAATTACCATAGCGCCCATGAACAGTGGGTTCAGCACCCCGTTAACCCGACCGACAAACTCTTCTTCAGTTGCCTGCAGGATTAACGTATTTATACCGGTGTGGATACAGGGGAAAAACAATCCGCTCAGGAACTGAAAAGACAGCGTGACTGTCAGATTTGTGGACAGCCCCACTCCCGCCACAGAGATGGCGCTGACCAGCATTCCCATAGCCAGCAGTTTCTGTGGGGTAGTTTTCTGCGAAAAACCAAAAATCAGGCCGCCGCCCAACAGCATCGCCACCCCGTTTACCGCCATCAGCCACTGCAAACTTTCTTTTTGCAAGCTAAGCCTTTCGATAACAACGAAAATACCAAGCGGTTGGATAATTCCCACCGCAAGACCGGAGACCACGAACATACCGCCAATTATTGTCAATACCTTACTCGACCAAACATAGCGAAAGCCGTCAGCCAGTTCCCGCCGGAATTTCGCTTCCGGCTTGTCTTGCACTTCCCTTTTATCGGGCGGCAGGAAAGTCAGCGCGCCGGCCGACAGCAGAAAAGCTACCCCCATCACACCTATCGCGAAATAAATACCAAACCTCTGGTAAACAAAGGTTCCCAATAGAGGCCCTATGATCATAAAAATAGCCATTAATGTTTGAAACATGGCCATCCCCATCTGCAACTGCTCCCCTGGAACGTGAACCTTAAACAGCTTCATGGCGGATGGCTGGGAAAACTGCGACAGAATGGACGAGATGAAAGTAACGAAAAAAACCGCTTCCCATGAGCCGTAAATTATGGTCAACAGCACTATGAACACCGACAGGGCGCTCAGCACGTCGCTCCAAATCATGGTGTTTCTGGGCCGCCAGCGGTCCGCAAAAGTGCCCCCGATAAAAGAAAACAGGAAGATTGGGGCAAATTCAGCCACTGATATGAGCGAAACGGCAAAGGGGTTATTATTAGTACGGTCCATAACAAACAATAGAATAGCAAAGTTACGCACCCAGATGCCCGTTTGCAAAAAAACACCGGAAACCATGATGGCCTGGACGAATCTATTACTGAAAAAGCTTGTTTTTACTGCGGCAATGGCGGCAACACCTCTAACTGCTGATAATAGTACGGTCCTTAAGGTATATTATGCCGTTGAAGCATATCGATTATATCAGAAATCATTTCGCAAGTTCAGTGTTAATTTTCAATGGCCGGGATAGTGATCCCCTTGGGGCACCTGTCCGCCGAATGTAGGTGCGAATTCATTCGCACATGACCCAATAGAAATGCAGTAAATAAGGATAACAGAAATCCTTTAAACTACTGCGCAGTTTTGTGCGATTGAAATCGCACCTACATCATTTTTTATCCTCTGCTGGGGAAGAAACCAGCCACATTTTTATCTAATTATAATCCTTTGGGTATTAACGTAACAATGTTGATAAAAAAGTTAAGCAGCCAGAAATACTGACTGCTTCCTTACAACCTAATTCTTTAGAAGCGAGTGAAAAGGTATTTTCAAACAGGGATCTCAAGAGCCAGTACTTGTGTTGGATGAAGATAGGCCGATTTCAACTGAATCAACCATATCCTGAACAATATCCAGGTATTTTGAATATGTATCTTCCGTGGCAGTATAGGTAAATGTATACACGCGATCATTTTTTATAGTATGGATCTGCATCAATTTCAAATTATACACACCTTGTTTCATGCGACAAGTAATTTTATTTGCTGAGCCGCCACTTATAGTAGTAGTTTCTGATTCTATCAATTTAAAATCATTAAAATATTTTTTTGAAAAAAGCAAAGTTGCATTTGTAATATCCTCCAAAGTCACAGATTGTCCGGTTAAATCTTGAACATTAATAATAACGTTTTCAGCGGATGTATCAGATTCGTTCTCTTTAGTAGAAAGAAATGTTACTAAGAAACCCATATTGTTCTCTTTCTTTATCCAGTCTTTCGGATACTTAACTCTTAGATCATACTTAGTATTTTCATAAGTTAAAAAATCCTTGTAAATATCCTTGCTGTCTTGTTTTGGCTGGGTCGGGGCACTGGTTATGGTAACCGTTTCAGCGGCGGCATCCCAGGATACGCTGGCGCCAAATGTTTCCGAGACAAAGCGGAGTGGTACCATAGTGCGCCCGTTGACCAGTTTAGTAGGCACATCCAAATTTACCAGTACATCATTTTTATATGCCTGCCCCTGGATGAAAAGCTTGATCACTGTATTTCCTTTGGTGGCGGTGACTGACTCAAGCACAGGGTCCCATTGGACACTTGCGCCCAGCGCCTCAAAAATAACGCGCAGCGGTACCAGAGTGCGTCCGTCCTCGACAATGGGAGGCGCGTCAAAAGTCAGTTTTTTGCCGTCAAGGACAACTTTAGTTTCAGCTTGCGCGATGCTCACACAAAGAATCGACAACAGAAGGACCATCCCAATTACAAAAAATTTTTTCATTTGTTTGCCCCTCTCACTTCAAAAAGAACTTATACTTAGATCCCTCTGATAAAGTCAAAATATTTTTATATATTTAATAAAGATTTCCACATCTAATATTCTTTCCCTGTGAACATATGGTAAAATGTTCCGACAAATTCCAACATAATTAAACATTTTTTAGGAGTGCTGCTTAAAAAGAACGAGGATCAGCTATACAAGCGACAGGCGGCAGCCAAACTGACTGGAAATTTCAGATAGCATCTTTTCCATTTTAATTCTATAGTATTCCGGTTCGGCACAGCATAGCTCCAGGTCCGCCAAAGCTTCGGGAAAGTGCCCTCGGTACACCTTTTTCAGCCGCTGGGCCACTGCGGGATACGGATTCAGCGTATCCGCCAGCACTTTTTCCACTCCCGCCCTCTTCAGTTCCCTGAACAATCCGGTCAGATCTTTCTCACCGTCCCCCACCCCCGGCAGCACCGGCGCAATAAACACCCAAACCGGCAGGCCCGCCTCGGCCAACTGCCTGGCGGCGGCCAAACGCAGCCCGGGCGGCGGTGCGCCTGGCTCTAAAACACGCGCCGCTTTTTCATTGATGGTAGTCACGGTAAAGCCTACCGAGCATTGGGAAATTTTTTGCAGGATGGGGAGATCCCTTAACACCAGAGCGGACTTGGTCAGAATCTCCACCTCCAGCGACGGGTGCCCGGCCAGAGCTTCCAGGCAGGAACGGGTCAGTTTGTACCAGGCTTCAGCCGGCTGGTAGGCGTCGGTTACACTGCCCAGGATGATCCTGCCTGCCAAAACACGTCTGCCTTTCAACTGCTTCTCCAAAATACTTGGAAAGTTCACCTTAACGTCAACAAACTCCCCCCAGGGCTCCTTGTGGCCGGTAAAGCGGCACATGAAGGAAGCGTAGCAGTACACGCAGGCGTGGGCACATCCCAAGTAAGGGTTCAGGCAGTACTGAAAGCCTGGAATGCCTGTTTTGGTAAGGGCGGTTTTACAGGTTTTTTCTAAGGGTAAAATAAGATCCCGCAATTGAGCTGCTCCTTTTGTGATTTTCATTAAGTCTTCTCAGCGAGTCAGGAGCTGGAAAAGCAGTAGAGGGTGTCAAGAGGACGGGGCTGTTGATAGCCTTGGCAAAAAAAAGGAAGCAGGAGAACCGTCCCCCTGCTTCCTCCCCTAACAACCCCGTCCCCCTGACAACCCTGATAATTCGGGCATCTCCAGAATGTTGGCCACGTTTTCGAGCCAGTCACCTTCAAAGATTTCAATCAGACCCCTGTCGCAGCCTGCCGCAATTTTCGGTTCGATCGGCAGCCGGGCAAGAATATCGATATCGTGCTTCCGGGCGGTTTCCTCAATATGGCTGTCACCAAATACATGATATTCCTTATCGCAGTCCGGGCACTTAAAAAATGCCATGTTTTCGACTATCCCGATGATCGGGATGTCCATCATTTTGGCCATCTTAACAGCCTTGGACACTATCATTGAAACCAACTCCTGGGGGGATGTTACAATTATTATCCCATCAACAGGGATTGATTGAAACACGGTGAGAGATACGTCCCCCGTGCCGGGCGGCATGTCAATGAACATGAAATCCACGTCGCCCCAGATTACTTCTGTCCAGAACTGCTTAACCGTGTTGCCAATAATAGGGCCCCTCCAAACAACCGGGTCTGTGTCATCTGCCAGCAGCAGGTTGATCGACATGATATCGATGCCCGTTTTGCTCTTTATGGGCAGCAGGCCCAGCTCATTCCCTGACGCTTTCTCTTTGATACCGAACGCCTTGGGTATGGATGGCCCCGTTACGTCAGCATCCAGGATGGCCGTGTTGTAGCCCCTTCTTTTCATTGTCACGGCAAGCATTGATGTAACCAGCGACTTGCCGACTCCACCCTTCCCGCTGACAATACCGATCACCTTTTTGATATTGCTCAGTTCATGCGGTTTTTCGAGAAAATCTTTCGGTTTCTCCTTCCTTTCAGCACATTCTTCGCCGCAGGTACCGCAGCTTTGGTCACAATCTTTGCCCATTCTCTTTCTCCTTTGCAATTATATTATTATTTGATCGCTTTTAAACTCGTCAGAAATTGAATTGTTTTCTGCCAGGATTTTATAATCATGCGCTCCATCCTTCAGCTTTCATCAGGCGTGGTTTCGTCCGGCCCTGTGCCTGCGGCACGTGCCGCACCCGTGTAGCTGCTCGATCCCGTCACAAAGCTCGTAATCCCCGCCCTCGATCTTTAGTATGTACCCTTTAACCAGAGACTGTGCGAGTTTTTTGCGGGCGTCATTGTATATCCTCTGGACAGTCGTGCGGGCGACGTTCATTCTTTCCCCGCACTCCTCCTGCGTCATGGCTTCCAAATCTATGAGGCGGATGGTTTCAAATTCATCTATAGTCATTATTATCGTCCCCCCGACTGGATGCGGTGCGTTGAGCGGCCCGAACAGGCTGTTCTCCGGCAGGCAGCACACTTTTCTCCATTTTCTCGGCCTGGGCATGATTTATACACCTCAAGTATGTAATGTAAGTAACAGGGGGTATACCCCTGTTACTTATGCTTCCCTTATAGATTTTCTAACTGTTTGCTGATGATGTCAAGCCTGTTTTGGAGAAGTTCCTTCTGCTCTTCCAGCAAATCTTTTTGCGTCCTGGCTGTCGCTGGATCTGCGGCGAAGTTCACGCCATATCCTCTTCTGCAGCCAAATCCACGGCCCCGACCGAAGCCAAGGCCCAAGCCGGCGCCATTAGCCCCTGTACAGAGTCCAAGACCCCTGCCGCTTACCTGCCCGTAACCCAGCGGCCCTGTACCGTCTCTTCCCGGCATGCTCATTCCCTCCTTTTAGTTATTGACATATGCCCTTTATATCTTCATTGTACACTATTGTGAACATATGTCAATAACAGGTTCACCTCCGCGCCTCGGAATATACCGGTATCCCTTTCTCACTCAAAAAAGCCGCTGTTACTCCCTTCCCCTCCAGCGCAGTATGCCTGAAACTGCACTATCCCAGGCTACACTGTCGCCGAATGTTTCCGAGACAAAGCGCGGAGCGGCTCCATGGTTCGCCCGTCCTCGATAACGGGAGGTACGTCAAAGGTCAGGCTTTTGCCGTCCAGGACTACTTCTGTCTCAGCCTGAACGACACTTGCGCAAAAGGTGGACAACATAAGGACCACTGCAATTACAAATACTTTCTTCACTTAATGCCAGGGCTTCCAGGCAGGAACGGGTCAGCTTGTACCAGGCTTCAGCCGGCTGGCAGGCGTCAGTTACACTGCCCAGGATAACTCTGCCCTCCGGCACGCGGCGGCATCTCAGCTGTTTCTCCAGAATGTGTGGAAAGTTAACCTTGACGTCTACAAACTCGCCCCAGGGCTCCTTGTGGCCGCTAAAACGGCACATGAAGGAAACGTATCAGTAGACACAGGCATGGGCACACCCGGTGTAAGGGTTCATGCAGTAACTGAAACCTGGGATGCCTGTTTTGGTAAGAGCGGTTTTACAGGTTTTTTCCACAGGTAAAATTAGATCTGGCAAGCTAAGGCTTCTCCTGGTGTTTTTTGTTAAAGCTATTTTAGCATAAAAGGTTCCACCGGCCCTCTATGATCCACCAAAGTGCGACGGAGGCTTCCGTCGGAAGTATCCCACAAACGAACGATATTATCGGCATGTGACGAGGAGGCCAGAGTGGACCCGTCAGGACTGAAAACAGCACAGGCCACCTTGTAAAAGTTACCTTTTAACGTTAGTAAAGGGGTTAAAGGGGTTGAAGTTACTGATACAGGGATCCGCCATAAGTGTACGGTCCTGTCTGCCGCTGCTACCAGATCGGACCCGTCCGGGGAAAAATTCACGCTTTTCACTGGCCCGGTACTGCCTTCCAGAGTTGATATAAGGCTGCCGTCGGTGACTCTCCAAATGTGCACAGCTTTCTCATAGGTCCCGCCGGCCAGGATACTCCCATCCGGGCTAAAAGCCACACTTTCTATGTTAAAGCATTCTATTACACGTTGCATGGCGCCATCACGGGCACTCAAAAGATAGATATGCCCCCCCAACGAAGCACAGGCCAGGGTGGACCCGTCCGGGCTGAATGTCAAACATTCGACTGTTTCGCCGCATTCCATGGTTCGTATTTCCTGGCTGTCCGGTATACTCCATAGACTGTGGCGTTCCTCTGATGGGGAATTATTGGGTGAACCTCAATAAAAACACTCCTCTTTTTTAAGGTTTTAACAGGTGGTTCTCTTAGTTAATAAGATAAATTTTCTCTATATTACCAATCAATACCTTTTTCAACAATAAAAAATTTTCCATCGCCTATGAATTTAAAGAAGGGCCACCTATCCAAACAGGACAGGCAGCCCAGATACTTGTAACTTCCTAAGAAAACAGTTAATTAACTATGACCCGGTTGACCAAACCAAACTGTGAGTTTTTAATACAATTATGATACGTTTACTATTGCATTTATGGCCTCTGAGAC
>CAZIYV010000070.1:0-16701 GCA_964543575.1 uncultured Pelotomaculum sp. | reverse complement strand
ATTCGCACCTACATTTATATTGGCAGCCCAGAACGATATTTTCAGGATAGGTACCCGGTACGCTAAGTTAATGGGGGGTATTGTTTTATGGTGATCACGCCAAAGCTTGTAATTGTTACCGGCCTGTCCGGCGCCGGCAAGACTCAGGCCCTGCGCAGCCTGGAAGACCTGGGCTTTTTTTGCGTGGACAACCTCCCCCCCGCCTTGATTTCCAAATTTGCCGAACTTTGCGCACAAGCGGCCAGCAAAATTAATAAAATGGCATTAGTGGTAGATATCAGGGGTGGAGAGTTTTTTAACACGCTCTTTGCAGTTCTTTCAGAACTTGACGACAAGGGCATCCGGTACGAGATACTATTCCTGGAAGCTTCCGACGAAACCCTGGTGAGGCGGTTTAAGGAGTCTAGAAGGCGCCACCCGCTCAGTTCGCACGGAGAAGTGCTGGATGTCATCCGGGAAGAGCGCAGCCTGTTGCGGGAACTGAGGGGAGGCGCGCACAAGGTTATCGACACCTCAGGTATGACCGTCAAAGAGCTGAAAGAAGAAATCACCGCTATCTTTGCGGACAGTACCGACCCCACCGGACTGCACATGACAGTGATTTCATTCGGTTTTAAATACGGCATACCGCTGGATTCCGATCTTGTCATTGATGTCAGGTTTCTGCCCAACCCGCACTACCAGGCTGAATTACGAGCCTTTAACGGGAACGATCCCGAGGTGCGCGACTTTGTCTTTAAATCAGAGGTAACAGAACAGTTCATGGCCAAGTTTGCCGACTTTGTGGAGTTTCTCATACCGGAATACATTAAAGAAGGGAAAACTACTTTAATGATAGCTATCGGCTGCACAGGGGGCATGCACCGTTCAGTAGCCCTGGCCAACCGGCTGAGGGATGTCCTTGCCGAAAAGAATTACCGGATAACGGTCCGGCACAGGGATATCAGCAGGGTGTAAATATTTAGCGTTTACGCGGTGTTATCAACAGCGAAAAGGGTACAGGAGCTGAAAAAATGATCCTGCTCAGGTGGCTTTATCCGGGGATGAAGATAAAACGTTGGCTGCTGCTGACTCTGGCAGGCTTACTGCTGACAGTGATCGGGGTCGACCTGTTGATGGAAGGAAGGTTTCTGGGAGACTTTGCCCGGGCCATCCACCGTCTGGAGTACGCTTTGCTTAGGGAAGATTATAACCGGATTGCCGGCGTGGCAATTGTTATTTTAGGCTTATCTGTAATGGCTGTCGGTCTTTTAAAAGCGTTCCACTCTATCGCCGGTGTGCTGGCGCCCGATCAGGAGGGCAGGATGGCCGAGGTGATTTACGCCAGGCACAGCCTCAAGCGCGGGCCGAAAGTTGTGGTTATCGGCGGCGGTACGGGCCTTTCGATCTTACTGCGCGGACTCAAGGAGTATACCAGCAATCTCACCGCCATTGTCACCGTTGCTGATGACGGCGGCAGTTCCGGCCGGCTCAGGGGAGACCTCGGCATTCTCCCGCCGGGGGATATCAGGAACTGCCTGGTAGCGCTCGCTGACAAGGAACCGTTAATGGAAGAGCTGCTGCAGTATCGTTTTACAACTGGCGAACTGGCAGGACACAGCATCGGCAACCTGCTGCTGGCCGCTTTGACCGACACTACCGGCGGATTTGACCAGGCCGTGCGAGGCTTAAGCAAGGTTCTGGCTGTCCGTGGCCAGGTACTGCCGGCCACACTCTCTGACATTACCCTTTGTGCCGAGTTGGATGACGGCAGGGTGGTGCAGGGAGAGTCAAAGATATCCCACACTACCGGCAGAATCAAAAAAGTGTTTTTGAAGCCCTCCCGCTGCCACCCCCTGGCTGAAGCGTTGTCGGCGATAAGGGAGGCGGACGCTGTTGTGCTTGGCCCAGGCAGCCTTTATACCAGCATCATCCCGAACCTTTTGGTAAAAGGAATCCCCGAGGCCCTGGCCAGGACGGCAGCTATTAAAATCTATGTGTGCAATGTGATGACCCAGCCCGGTGAAACCGGCGGTTACACTGCTTCCGCCCACCTGCGGGCAATCACTGCTCATGCCGGTAAGTTCCTGGATTATGTTGTGCTCAACACCGGCCAGGTGCCACCCAGACTGCGCGCCCGTTACCGGCAGGAAGGGGCCGAACCGGTAGCGGCCGATTTAGCCGAGGTGGAAAAAATGGGCATCGAAGCGGTGTGTGAAGACCTGGTCTACCGGACCGAAGTGGTGCGCCATCACCCCGATAAGCTTGCCCAGACGGTTTTACGTCTGATTTTTTCATCAAAGATGCAGTATGAAAAGGTAAGGTATTTAAGCAACCACAAAGAAGAAGAGCCGGACAGGGGGATCTCGACTTCCTAAAGCAAGCGCAGGCGCTTTCTCTTATCCAGCGCCGCACAGCGGGGTTTCCCCGCATTTTTTGTGGTATAATATAGCCAAAAGAAGAGAGTGAACTGTTTGTCCTTTTCGGCGGTAACAAAAAATGAGCTGGCGCGGGTGATAGGCCAGCGTTCCTGCTGCCGTCTGGCCGAACTGGCTGCACTAGTCAAAATGGATGGCAGTATCCAGCTTAGCGGCGGGCGACAGCTGTCGTTGAACATCATAACGGAAAACGCCGCTGTGGCTCGGAAGATTTTTTCTCTGGTTAAAAGCCTCTTTGATCTGCAAACCGAAGTGCTGGTTCAGAGAAAAAACCGTTTAAAAAAGAACAATATCTATCTGGTACGCTTTCCCCATCAGCAGGGGATGAGTGATATCCTGCAGCGGCTGGGCATGCTGGACGGGACGGGGCGGCTCAAGGAAATAGCGCCCCATGATTTGTTGCGCCGTGACTGCTGCCGGCGGTCTTACCTGAGGGGTGTGTTTCTCGGCGGAGGATCGGTTAACAGCCCCGAGGGGACTTACCACCTGGAGATTGTTACCAGCAATGAAAAGTTCGCTGATGTTATCAGCAAGCTGATGAACAGATTCCACCTGGACGCCAGATCAAGCCAGCGAAAAAACTGTAATGTGATATATTTGAAGGAAAGCGAGCACATAATCAGTTTTTTGAATATAATAGGCGCTCACACCGCCCTGCTGAACTTTGAAAACGCCAGGATTTATAAAGGTATGCGCAACAGTGTCAACCGTCTGGTCAACTGTGAGACTGCCAACCTGAACAAGACCGTGAACGCGGCCGTGCGACAGATTGAAAACATAGAATTGATCAGAGATACCCTGGGATTGGACAACATGCCGGATTCTTTAATGGAAATCGCGGAGGTCAGACTCAAGTACCCGGACGCCTGCCTCAAGGAACTCGGCAACCTGATGCAGCCGCCGCTGGGCAAATCATGTGTCAATCACCGCCTGCGCAGGATTGAAGAGCTCGCTGAAAAAATAAGGAGCGGCAAGCTATGAGAAGGGTTGAAAAGTTTCCCGCTCCGGGCCCAAAAAACACGATGCGCTACTCCTTTCAGATCATAGGCCTCCCCAGGGTGGCCTTTAATTTCCTGGTTATTACCCTATGCCGTTACCTGCCGTTTTTCGGCTTGAAGAATTTTTTATACCGGCGTCTTGGGGTGAAGGTTGGCAAAGGCGCCTCTGTAGGATTGATGGCCATGTTTGATATTTTTTTCCCTGGTTTAATATCGATTGGGGAGAACAGTATTATTGGCTATAACGCCACTATTCTCACCCACGAGTTCCTGGTGCGGGAATATCATAAAGGGCCTGTGGAGATAGGCTCCAACGTGCTGATCGGCTCAAATGCCACGATCTTGCCGGGGGTTCGTATCGGGGACGGTGCGGTGGTAGGTGCGGGTTCCCTGGTTAACAGGGATATACCGCCGGGAGTTTTGGCCGCCGGCGTACCCGCAAGTATCAGACGTGGGACGTGAGACGTGGGACAGGGGCAAACGGGGACGGTTCTTGTGTTGCCTGTGGGCAAAAAGGGGCAAACGGGGACGGTTCTTGTGTTGCCTGGAGGCAAACGGGGACGGTTCTGGATTTGCTGGCAGACTTTTTGCCGATAAAGGAAAAAGGAATTGTCCGGATGAATCCGGACTTAGTCAAGACCCGGAAGGAATGCAGAATATAACTCACGACCCACGTCCCACTACTAGTCTGAGACAAGAGAACCGTCCCCTTGTCTCACCCCTTGTCTCACCCCTTGTCTCACTCTTTGGGTGTAAGTGAAAGGAAAGAGACTTTGATTTTATTAAAGCTCTGGCGTGATTTTTGGCGGGATCCCTGGCAGGCCCGCTATACAGTGCCTCTGGTGATTATCAACGCTCTGGGCTCCGGGTGCGGGTATCTCTGGTATCATGAACAGCTTGCGGCAACCGCTTTTTATTACTGGCCTTTCGTGCCGGACAGCCCGCTTGCCAGCACTCTGGTTACCCTGGCGCTGCTTTTGCGCGGGGATAGTCCCTTAAAGCGCCTGTTTCAAGCGGTGGCCTTTACCGCCGCTATCAAGTACGGTGTCTGGGCCATAGTGATTATTTCACAGTATTGGGCCATGGGCGGTCCGGCGGGTTTTACCGAGGTTACGCTCTGGTTTTCCCACCTGGGTATGGCGGTTGAGGGCGCAATCTTTTTAAAGACCCTGCGGCTTGACCGTATCACTGTGTTTATTACAGGCATATGGATGCTATTAAACGACTTTATGGACTACCGCGCCGGGTTTCACCCTCATCTTTTTGACCAGGGGCAGGAATTTTTAGCTGTGGCTGCGGCACTCGCACTATCTTTTTTGATCACAGTCAGCCTGGCCAGGCATCAGAGGATTACCACCGCCAGGCAGTCTCCTTAAGGCAAGCATTGTATTTTTGTATATAAAATGAAAACAATTGCCTGATTAATATACTGATATAAATGATCTTCAGGCAGGAAAAAGCCTGGTTACCAGAGAATAAATTATGTCAGGAAGCGCTCTTTTTTTCAGAGGGGTGAAGGCAGTGCGAGTAGGTTACGGGTTAAATATAGAGCAAACACAAAGATTAATCATGACCCCTGAATTGCGACAGGCTATTACTGTGCTGCAGCTTTCCGCCCTTGAGCTTTCCATGTATATAGAGGAGCAGCTCCAGGAAAACCCTCTCCTTGAAATACGGGAGGAAGAGATTGATAAAGGGGCGGAGCTTGCCGCCAAGGAAAAGCTGGTTGAAGAGGAAGAGCCAAAACGGGAATACGACCTGGACTGGGAAGAGTATTTCAATGACAGCAGCGACCTGGGGTTCGCCCGCCAGGAGAAGCAGTGGGATCAGCCGGAATACAGCTATGAGAATTTCGTGTCCAAAGCGCCCACGCTTTCCGAACACCTGCTTTCCCAGCTATTCATGTGCCCCTGTACAATCAGTGATATGCGGATCGGTGAATATTTAATAGGAAATATAGATGAAAAGGGCTACCTGCGGGTTTCCCTGGAGGAAGTGGCGGCACGGCTTAAGGCGGATGCTGCTGATGTGGCCAGGATGCTGGATATTATTCAGGGCTTCGACCCGGCCGGGGTGGGAGCCAGGAGTTTAGAAGAATGTCTCCTGATCCAGTTCAAATTATTGGGAATTAATAACAACAACGTAAAAAGATTAATTGAAGGTCATTTGGAGGATCTGGGCAAGGGAAAATTAAGCAAAATAGCACATGAACTGGGTGCAACAGTGAAGGAAGTCCAACTGGCCGCTGATATCCTCAAGACCCTGGATCCTAAACCAGGGCGTAATTTCTCAAATACCAACGAAAACCGCTACATTGTTCCTGATATTGTCCTGGAAAAAGTGAGTGGGGAGTATGTTATCCTGATTAACGACGTGTCCATACCAAGGATAATGATCAACTCCACTTACCGCTCCGTTCTTACCAAAGATAAAAACTACGATGTTGATACCCGCCGCTTTGTGGAAAGCAAGCTCAATGCGGCAGCCTGGCTGATCCGCAGCATTGAACAAAGACGTCTCACTTTATACAAAGTGGCTAACTGTCTGGTTGAAATGCAGCGGGATTTTCTGGACCACGGTATCAAATGTTTAAAACCGCTGAATTTGAAGATGGTGGCGGAGAAGGTGGGCCTGCACGAATCTACCATCAGCAGGGCTACTTCCAACAAATATATTCAGACCCCGCAGGGTGTTTTTGAAATGAAATATTTCTTCTCAACGGGACTGAACAATACAGCCGGAACCACCACATCGTCCGAGTGCATTAAGAAGATGCTGCAGGAGATTGTGGCCGGGGAAGACAGCCGGACTCCCCTGAACGACCAGAAGATATCAGAAATTCTCAAACAGAAAGGAATCAGGATTTCCAGACGCACTGTGGCCAAGTACCGTGATGAGCTGAGCATACCTTGTATAGGAAAAAGAAAAAGATACTAGTGCCTTTACTGATAATTACTGCAAGTTTTTTACTCGTGAACTTTAAAGAGAAATTATGGGGTACAGGCGCATAGCTTGTACCCCATATTTTCTCCTGCAAATTGCAATTAGCGGAAGGAACTTTTTGCATGCGCGGAGAATATAGTGTGTACTATTTTCATAAAATGTGGCTAAAAAGGATACATATGAAGGGAGCGATTATTTCAAATGGGGTGGAGAATAGGTATTAATGGATTGGGAAGGATTGGCCATGATGTTTTGAGGTGCGCCCTGAATCGCTCTGATCTAGAAGTTGTGGCTGTCAATCACAAGTCCAGGAGAATTCCGGTAACCGACACTTACTCACAATCTGTTGCGCACATGCTCAAATATGACTCCATCTACGGTATTTTTGACGGGGATATTGGGGCTAAAGAGGGCGCTATTATTGTTAACGGGCGTGAAATAAGAATTACGGCTGAAGGAGATCCTGAGCGCTTGCCATGGAAAGAGCTCGGCGTTGACTTTGTAGTGGAGTCTACCGGGAGGTTGAATAACCCAGCGGACGCGGAGAAACACATTAAGGCCGGCGCCAGGAAAGTCATCTTAAGCGGACCGGCCAAAGGCGGTGACTGCCTTACGGTGGTAATGGGGGTTAACGAGGAGAAGTACGACCCCGCGCTGCACCATGTGGTTTCCAACGCTTCTTGTACAACTAACTGCCTGGCGCCGGTGGCTAAAGTAATAAATGATAATTTTGGCATAGTAAAAGGGTTAATGACCACCGTTCATGCTTATACTAATGATCAGCAGCTGCACGATATGCCCCACCGGGATTTAAGAAGGGGCAGGGCTGTCGACATGTCAATCATCCCCACCACGACCGGTGCGGCAAAGGCTGTGGCGCTGGTGCTCCCTGAACTGAAGGGCAAGATTAATGGTTTTTCTATGCGGGTGCCGGTCCCAACCGTTTCGGTTGTCGACTTTGTGGTTGAGCTGGCGAAGACGGCTACAGTGGAAGAGATAAACAGATCCCTTAAAGAAGCCGCCGGTGGTTATCTGAAGGGCATTATGGATTTCTGTGAACTGCCTCTTGTGTCCATCGATTTCAAGGGCAACCCGCACTCAGCTATAGTTGACGCACTGTCCACCATGGTTATTGGGGGTAATTTGGCCAAGGTCATTGCCTGGTATGACAATGAATGGGGTTACTCTGAGCGGGTTCTGGATCTGCTGACATACATGGCCGCGAAGGAAGCATAGGCTGCATGCAGCTGTTTATGCTTATTTAAAAAGAATCTGGTTATAATAATTTTACCTAATAAAGCGCTGTAAGATAAAGACAGTTCAAGTCAGAGCCGGCGGAGCTGGAAGTGGTAGACACTACTGCACGCCGGCGATTTCGGCTGAACTGGCATGTTTTACAGCGCTTTATAGAGATATTGGAAAGGAGGTGTCATGCACATGGCTAAAAAAACTATCAGGGACATTGATGTGGCAGGCAAGAGGGTCCTGGTAAGGGTAGACTTTAACATTCCGCTGGACAATAACGGCCAGGTGGCTGAAGACAACCGGATCGTTACGGCGCTTCCCACTATCAATTATCTCATTGAGCAGAAGGCAAAGGTAATTCTCATTTCGCACCTCGGGCGGCCTAAAGGGAAAGTAGATGAAAAGTACAGGATGGATCCTGTAGCCATTCGTCTTTCAGAGCTTCTGGGAAAAAAAGTGTTAAAGGTCGATGATTGCGTCGGGGACGCGGTCCGGTTGGCAATAGAGCAAATGCAGGCCGGCGATGTTATACTTCTGGAAAATGTGCGCTTCCATGCGGAAGAAGAGAAAAATGAAGAAAAATTTGCGCGGCAGCTGGCGGAGCTGGCCGATATTTTCGTTAATGACGCTTTTGGCGCGGCCCACCGACCTCATGCTTCCACTGAAGGTGTGGCAGAATTCTTACCTGCTGTGGCAGGCTTTTTAATGGAGAAGGAACTGGACATCCTGGGCAGGCTGCTTACTCACCCGGAGCATCCTTTTGTGGCTGTAATCGGCGGCGCCAAGGTGACGGACAAGATAGCGGTTATATCGAATTTGCTTGATCAAGTGGATACCATGATCATTGGCGGTGGAATGTCAAATACTTTCTTGAAAGCGCAGGGATATGACATTGGCAAGTCCCTATCGGATACAAGCAAGGTGGATCTGGCCAAGAGCATGATCAGCGAAGCAAAAAGCAAGGGGGTCAGGCTGCTCCTGCCCGTTGACGTGGTGGTAGCGCCGATGGCAGCGCCTGATGCCGAGCAAAAAAATGTTCCCGTGGACCGGATTCCGCCAGAATGGATGGCTCTTGATATCGGCGCCGACACGATAGCCTTGTTTGCCGAAGCTCTCAGAACTGCTAACACCATTGTATGGAACGGCCCCATGGGGGTTTTTGAAATGGAACCCTTCGCCAAAGGGACTGACGCGATAGCGGACGCCATGGCCCAGAGCAAGGGCACCACTATTGTTGGTGGCGGGGATTCAGTGGCCGCAATAATAAAAGCGGGTGTAGCCGATAAAATTACCCATATGTCGACCGGCGGGGGCGCTTCCCTGGAATTTTTAGAAGGAAGGAAACTGCCGGGAGTGGAAGCGTTAATGGATAAGTGAGACGTGGGAAATGGGACGTGAGCCAAGGGTGGACAAGTGAGCCAAGGGGACGGTTCTCTTGTCTCAGGTTGGCAAAAAATGAGACAGTAGAACCGTCCCCTTGTCTCATTCGCACAAGACCCTATAGGAATGCAGTATATACCGACGTCCGACGTCTGACGTCCGACGACTGAAATGGGGTGCTGAAGTTAATGTCGCGCAGGCCCATCATTGCCGGAAACTGGAAAATGCATAAGACCATAACAGAGGCTCTGGCCCTGGTCCTGGAGATAAAAGAAGCGGTGGCCGGCCTTGACGGCGTCGAGGTGGTTGTGTGCCCTCCTTTTACTGCCCTGGCCCAGGTGGCCGAAGCTTTAAAAGGTACGGACATAGCGGTTGGCGCCCAGAATGTTTACTGGGAGGAACGGGGCGCCTATACCGGGGAAGTTTCCCCTGTCATGCTGAGGGACGCGGGCTGCCGTTATGTAATAATAGGCCATTCTGAACGAAGGCAGTACTTTGGCGAGACCGATGAAAAAGTCAACCGCAAGCTGAAGGCCGTTTTAACCCATGGACTTATCCCAATAATGTGTGTGGGCGAAACACTCGCTGAAAGGGAAGCCGGTATTACCGAAAAAGTTGTGCGGATCCAGACCGGGGCGGGGCTCGCCGCTCTCACTGAAGAGCAGGTGGCCGGTATGGTAATAGCTTATGAGCCGGTTTGGGCTATCGGCACGGGAAAAACCGCTTCTGACGAGGACGCCCAGCAGTTGATCAGCTTTATCCGGAGTATCGTTAAAGAATTATACGGGCCCGGCGCCGCCGGGAGGGTGCGCATCCAGTACGGCGGCAGTGTAAAGCCGGAAAATGCCGCAGGGCTGATGGCTAAACCAGATATCGACGGGGCCCTTGTAGGCGGCGCCAGCCTGGAAGCCGCAGGCTTCATGGGCATCATTAAGGGGACGTGGGACGTGAGATTGGGGGCGTGAGACGTGGGATTGGGGTATTCCTCTTGGGCTTCGTAAAACCAAGATCCTCGCGTCGCGTTCCTTTGCAAGTGAAAGGTGAACCTTAATCGCACGAAATTGTTCGGATAAATCCGAACCTACAAGGATCATGGCATCTGACTACCGAACTTGTAGGTGCGAATTTATTCGCACAAGACCCGAAAGGAATGCAGGATATACCCACGTCCAACGTCTCACGACTCACGTCTCACGACTCACGTCTCACGTCTCAAAACGGAGGTAAAGTTTTGACAGCAGCAGGAAAGCCTCTGGTCCTGGTGATCCTTGACGGCTGGGGTGTAAGCCCACGGCTCGAAGGCAACGCTATTGCCAAGGCTGACTTACCAAATTATAAGAAAATCATCTCTGATTACCCGCACAGCCTTCTTACCTGTTCGGGTGAGGAGGTGGGGCTGCCGGAAGGACAAATGGGCAACTCCGAGGTGGGGCACCTGAATATGGGCGCCGGACGGGTGGTTTACCAGGACCTTACCAGGATTACCCGGGCAATCAAGGAAGGCAGCTTTTTTGAAAACGGGGTTTTGCTGGAAGCGATAAAGTACTCCAGGGAAAGCGGCGGGGCACTGCATTTGATGGGCCTGTTGTCTGACGGCGGGGTGCACAGCCATATCAATCACCTTTACGCCCTGCTGGACCTGGCGGCAAGGGAGAACATGCGCAAAGTATTTGTACATGCTTTTCTGGACGGACGCGATGTGCCGCCTGCCAACGCCAGGGAATACATACAGCCTCTGGAGAAAAAATTCAGCGAGCTCGGTTTTGGGGCGGTGGCTACCGTAATGGGACGCTACTTCGCCATGGACCGGGACCGCCGCTGGGACCGGGTTGAAAGAGCCTTCAACGCTATGACTTGCGGCGAGGGCTTCCATACCGAAACCGCGTCCGAGGCGGTTGACCGGGGCTACGCAAGAAGTGAAACCGACGAATTTATTCAGCCAACGGTGATCATACATAAAGACGGTATGGCTATTGGTAATATTTGCAGCGGTGACTCCATTGTTTTTTTTAACTTCAGGCCTGACCGGGCCAGGGAGATAACCAGGGCTTTTGTTGACAAAAGCTTTAGCGGCTTTAAGAGGAAGAAAGGTTATCCCGGCGTTTATTTCACCTGTTTGACCCTTTACGATAGAACCATTGACGCGCCTGTCGCTTTTAAACCGCAGTCATTAAACAACACCCTGGGTGAGGTTCTCAGCAAGAACGGAGTCAGTCAGCTGAGGCTCGCAGAAACAGAAAAATACGCTCACGTAACGTTTTTTTTTAATGGGGGAATTGAGGAGCCGAACCCGCTGGAGGAAAGGATCCTGATCCCGTCACCCAGAGTGGCCACCTATGACCTGAAGCCGGAAATGAGCGCCAACGAAATCACTGAAAAGTTTCTGGGGCAGTTGGAGGCTGGCCGGCATGGGGTGATCATTATGAATTATGCCAACCCTGACATGGTAGGTCATACCGGAGACATGGGAGCGACTATAAAGGCTCTGTCAACCGTAGACAGCTGTCTGGGGATAGTGACCGGGGCTGTGCTTGAGCGGGACGGCACGCTTCTGGTTACGGCAGACCACGGCAATGCTGACGAGATGACGGACAGTGAGGGACATACTCAGACCGCTCATACCACCAACCCGGTACCTTTTATCCTGGTCAGGCGTGACACTGCCGGTAACAAATTGAGGGACGGCAGCCTCAGGGATATAGCGCCGACGATGCTGCAGCTATTGGGTATACCCAAACCAGCGGAGATGACGGGAGATACATTAATTATTAAGGAAAAGTGAGACAGGAGAACCGTCCCCTTGTCTCACCTTAAATCGCAGAAGGAGTGATACCTGTGTCTACCATTATTGATGAAATTATTGCCCGTGAGATCCTGGATTCCCGGGGCAACCCGACTATCGAAGTCGAGGTTTACCTGGAAGACGGGGCTATGGGAAGGGCGGCTGTCCCTTCGGGGGCGTCGACCGGCGCCTATGAGGCGGTGGAATTAAGGGATAATGACGAAGAGCGCTTCAATGGCAAGGGTGTGTTAAAGGCGGTTGAAAACGTCAACACCATTATCGCCCCTGAAAT
Organism: uncultured Pelotomaculum sp.; assembly: GCA_964543575.1. GTDB lineage: Bacteria > Bacillota > Desulfotomaculia > Desulfotomaculales > Pelotomaculaceae > Pelotomaculum_B. The sequence continues at coordinate 4,644 of CAZIYV010000070.1, read as the reverse complement.
TGAAGGTTATGACGCGACCGACCAGTTGGGCATAGACCAGGCCATGATTGAACTGGACGGCACGCCCAATAAGAGCAGACTGGGCGCGAACGCCACTTTAGCCGTGTCCATGGCGGCGGCCAGGGCGGCGGCCAGTGCGCTGGGCCTTCCACTTTATCAGTACCTCGGCGGAGCAAACAGCAAGGTGCTGCCGGTGCCGATGATGAATATTTTAAACGGCGGCAAGCACGCCGACAACAACGTTGATATCCAGGAATTCATGATCATGCCGGTAGGCGCACCCGATTTTGCCGAAGCTTTAAGGATGGGCGCGGAGGTTTATCACAAGCTGAAAAGCGTGCTTAAAAAGAAAGGCTTGAACACCGCCGTGGGTGATGAGGGTGGTTTCGCCCCCATGCTCGGTTCCAACGAGGAAGCCCTGAGGGTTATATTAGAAGCCATCACAGAGGCCGGTTACCAACCGGGAACAGATTTCTTACTGGCTTTAGACCCAGCCGCCACGGAATTCTACAAAGAAGGAAAGTATGTTTTCGAGGCGGAGGGGATCAGCCGCACCGCCGGGGAGATGGTGGATTATTACGCCATGCTGGTGGACAAGTACCCCATCATATCCATTGAGGACGGCCTGGCTGAAGACGACTGGGATGGTTGGCGCATGCTTACCGAGCGGTTGGGCGGCAGGATCCAGATCATGGGGGACGACATATTTGTCACTAACACGGAGCGGCTGGCCCGTGGCATTAAAAGCGGCGTGGCCAACTCAATCCTGATCAAACTAAACCAGATCGGCACTATCACCGAAACGCTGGACGCCATTGAAATGGCCAGGCAGTACGGATACACCGCTGTTGTTTCGCACCGTTCCGGGGAGACCGAGGACGCCATGATCGCCGACCTGGTGGTAGCTGTTAACGCGGGCCAGATCAAAACCGGCGCTCCCTGCCGCACTGACCGGGTGGCCAAATACAACCAACTGCTCAGGATAGAGGAGGAACTAGGGGGCTTGTCCCTGTACAAGGGCAAAAAGACTTTCTACAACCTGAAGCACCTCCTATGATTTACAGATTTTTCACATTATGATATAATGTCATGTGGTATTTTAGTCAGAGGAGGGAAATAAATGGGTGCTGCTAAAATTGTACTGACCGTACTTCATGTACTTCTGTCGATAGGCCTGATCACCGCGGTAGTTCTACAGTCCGGCAGGAGCGCGGGCCTCTCCGGGGTTATTTCCGGCGGCGCCGAAACGCTGTTTGGCAAGAAAAAAGGGCTGGACGAGCTTTTTGGCAAGGTCACTATAGGGGTCGCTGTCTTGTTCGCGGCGACAGCGCTAGTTTTAGTTATCTTAGAGTAGAAGTTTTTTTTGGATGAGGAGGAAATAAGCCAGTGCAAGAATCAATGACACTAGCCGCAATCGGCGCAATTGTTGGGGCTATAGCCCTGCTCTTTGCTCTTGTGACTTTTGCCAGCATTCTCAAAGAGTCCATGGGTACGCCCAAAATGAAAGAGATTTCAGAGGCTATTCAGGAAGGCGCCATGGCGTACCTGAACCGTCAGTACAAGACATTAATTCCATTTACCATTGTGATCGCAATTTTACTGGTCCTGGTACTGCCAAGGATGGACCCACGCGTGCAGGGGGGCGCCCTCGCCGTATCATTCCTGGTAGGCGCCATAAGCTCGGCCATTGCCGGGTACATAGGCATGAACAGCACCACCAAGTCCAATGCCCGCACCGCCGAAGCCGCCCGGAGTTTCGGCCTGGGCAAAGCGCTGAAAGTTTCTTTCCGCGCCGGCTCGGTTATGGGACTTTCCGTTGCGGGTCTCGGCCTGCTGGGTGTTTCGGTCTTATTCCTGATTTATAAAGACCCGGTGGTCATTAACAGCTTTGCTTTCGGAGCCAGCGCCATCGCGTTCTTCGCCAGGGTAGGAGGCGGCATTTACACCAAGGCCGCTGACGTGGGCGCCGACCTGGTTGGTAAGGTTGAAGCCGGCATCCCTGAGGATGACCCGCGCAACCCGGCCACTATCGCCGACAATGTGGGCGACAACGTGGGCGACACCGCCGGCATGGGCGCCGACCTGTTCGAGTCTTACGCGGCCACAACAATCGCCGCCATGATTATCGGAAACACGATTTTCGGAGTTAAAGGAGCGCTCTTCCCCCTGGTGGTTGGCGCTATCGGCATTATCGCTTCTATTCTGGGCACTTTCTTTGTCCGTACCGGTGAGGGCGGCAACCCGCAGGCGGCCTTGAATGTGGGCCTGTGGTCCACTAACTTGATGACAGCCATAGGTGTCTATTTCCTGGCCAGCTGGACTTTCGGCAATGAGGGAATGGGCATTTTCCTGGCCGTTGTTACCGGACTGGTCGTCAACGTGGCTATCGGCGCTCTGACCGAGTATTACACAGCCAACAATAAACCTCCCTGTATGCGCATCGCCGAGGCTTCCAAGACCGGACCTGCCACCAACATCATTCACGGCCTGTCGGTGGGTATGGAGTCTGTCTTCTTCCCGATGGTGGTTTTCGCCGCGGCAATTTACATCGCCTTCTGGGTAGCCGGCTGGATTCAGCCCTCCCATGCTATTTACGGCATTGCCATGGCAGCGATGGGTATGCTTTCCACTGCCGGTATCGTGGTGGCCATGGACTCCTTCGGCCCTGTAGCCGACAACGCCGGCGGTATAGCCGAAATGGCCGATCTGCCGCCTGAAGTTCGTGTAATAACTGATAAGCTTGACGCGGTAGGCAACACCACTGCAGCTATTGCCAAAGGTTTTGCTATCGGTTCCGCCGCTCTGACCGCACTGGCATTGTTTCAGGCCTTTTCCGATGAGATAGTGAGGAACCCCAAACTACAGCACCTGCTTACGAACGGGCACCTGGTGATCAACCTGGCCGATCCCAAGGTATTGGTGGGACTCCTGATTGGCGCCTCGATTCCTTTCGTAATCGGTTCCTCTACCATGCGCGCCGTGGGTGACGCGGCTTTCGGCATGGTGAACGAAGTGCGCCGCCAGTTCCGTGAAATCAAAGGTATTATGGACGGCACCGCCAAGCCGGATTACGCTCGCTGCGTTAACATTGCTACCGGCGCCGCTATCCAAAAAATGATCTTCCCGGGCCTTGTGGCTGTTACTATGCCCCTGATTGTAGGATTTGGCCTTGGAGCCCTGGCCCTGGCCGGTTACCTGACCGGGCTTACGGCAACAGGTGTACTGATGGCACTGTTCCTCTCCAACGCCGGGGGCGCCTGGGACAACGCCAAGAAGTGGATTGAGGCTGGGAACCTGGGCGGCAAAAAGGTAGACGGGCAGCCAAACCCGGTGCACCAGGCGGCGGTTATCGGTGACACTGTCGGTGACCCCTGCAAGGATACATCCGGTCCGGCGATGAACCCGCTGATCAAAGTCGCCGGCACGATATCGCTGATTATCGGATCAGTTCTGTTCCACTAAGAGATGAAAATGCCGGGTTATCCCGGCATTTTTTAATAAACAGCTTTATTATGATTTCACGCGAAACATAAGCTCAAAGGAAGTGAAATGTTTGGCCAGGGCGCTGAAAGACGAAAACAATATCTGTTTTGGCTGCAGTCCGGACAATCCCATCGGGCTGAAGATGGTGTTTGAGCAGGACGGGGATGTGTGCCGCTCACGCTACACAACCGGTCCCGAACACCAAAGCTGGAATGACGTAGTTCACGGCGGACTGCTTGCCACCATGATGGATGAAGCCATGGGCAAATGGCTCTGGGAGCATGGTCTGACGGCTATGACAGCGGAAATGACCATTCGCTACAGCGCTGTGGTTCCCGTGGGGGTAACGCTTACCATTGAAAGTTATTTAGTTTCTCAAAAACGTAAGCTGATCGAGATGGCTGCCAGTATCACCCTGCCGGACGGAACGGTTGCGGTCAGGGCCAAGGCAAAGTTTTTGCAAGTCACACCGGCCAGCATACCGGAGAAAGGCGAGCAAGAATGAACAGAGACGAAGCCCTGGCGCTGCTTAAAAAAAATCTAACCAATAAGAACCTTTTTAACCACTCACTCGCCGTTGAGGCGGTGATGCGCCGCTTGGCCAAGCATTTCAGCCAGGACGTGGAGGTTTGGGGCCTGGCAGGTCTGCTGCATGACATTGATTATGACCGGACCAAGGATGACCCCATGCGGCACAGTGTGGAAGGGGCGGCTATTCTGGCCGAGCACGGGCTTGCCGAAGATATCGTGTACGCGGTTAAGGTTCATAACTCCCGCCACGGTTTGCCCCGCCTGTCTTTGATGGATAAGGCTCTTTTCGCCACCGACCCCCTGACCGGCCTGATTGTGGCCGGAGCGTTGATCCGCCCGGAGAAGAAATTGTCGGCCATAGACGTGCCGTTTTTGATGAACCGCTTTAATGAAAAAGGTTTTGCACGCGGCGCCAACAGGGAAACGATCAGCGCCTGCTCTGAAACAGGACTTTCCTTAGAAGAGTTTCTGGGCCTCGGGCTGGAAGCCATGCAGGGCATCGCCAGGGAGTTAAAGCTGTGAAAATATCGTTCTGGGCAGCATAAAATATGTAGGTGCGAATTCATTCGTCAGCGGAAAGGGGACACACCTCTATTTGGGGTATTACTTTATGGACGAGGAATGTCCCCG